>CAIXSC010000728.1 GCA_903921945.1 uncultured Planctomycetaceae bacterium | reverse complement strand
GCAATCGACGCTCATGCACACCTTGTTGGACGTACCCCAAGTTCGGCTGATGCCCGGCTTGCCGACCGATGTGCTGAGGACGATCACGGGTTCGAGCCCGATCCCTGGGCTGCTCGGCTAACGCCTGCGGAAAGGAGGCGGCGAGCGGAACGCTTGCCGTCCGGCGGAAACGCGGTCCGCGCACATCAGCGCTTCACAAAAAATAAATCAGCATTACCAATCCTGATTTTCTTCACCCGACCGCGGCCGCACCGTGAACGCTGCAAGGCGTTATGCGGCAATGAGTAGCGGCATTTCCAAGCGGACCGTTTGCCGGGGTGCCGGCAGCCGCCGCGAATTGGCTCGCGGAATTTTCCTTCGATCGCGCCAATTGACGATCCTCCGGTCGCTCGCTAGTCTGCGAAATTCGTCAAGGTTGATTCTGCTATCGCGAGATATTTGATTTCGTGATGGTTGCGCGGTCGGCGTCTAAGCGGTTTTCAGGCGGAAGACAGGGCGGTAGCTCGGCCATGCACATGAAGGTTTTGAAGGTGTTTTGCGACGTCGTTGGGCTGCGAAGCTTCTCGCGGGCCGCCGACGAAAACGGGATTTCCCAGTCCGGGGCTAGCCAGATGGTGCATCAACTCGAAGAGCATTTGGGGGTCCGTGTCCTGGACCGCTCGAAACGCCCGTTCGTGCTGACGCCCGAAGGCGTGGTGTTCCACGAAGGCTGTCGCAAACTGGTCCAACGCTACTACTCGTTGGAAGAGGAGGTTCGTTCGCTGCACGCGGAGGTCTCCGGTCGAGTCCACGTGGCCTCGATCTACTCGGTCGGCCTTAGCCACATGAACCAGATCGTGCAGATGTTCTTGCGGAAGCAGCCCAAAGCGAATGTGCGTGTTCAGTACCAGCATCCGCAACGGGTGTATGAATTGGTCGAGTCCGACCAAGTCGACTTGGGCTTAGTGAGCTACCCCAAGCCGTCCCGCAATCTCCGCGCGACGCCGTGGCGTTCCGAGCCGATGCTGGTCGTCTGCGCGCCCACCCATCCGCTGGCGGACCGCGAGTCGGTTCGGTTGGCGGAACTGGACGGCTTGAAGATGGTCGGTTTTGACACCGATCTCGAAATCCGGTTGGAATTGGATCGCGAACTGGCCGCTCGCGATGTCGCCGTGCAAGTGGTCATGGAGTTCGACAACACCGAGACCATCAAGCGGGCGGTCGAAATCGACGCCGGCTTCAGTATCCTGCCGGCCCCGACCGTCGAACGCGAGGTCCGCGCTGGCACGCTCCGCGCTGTCTCCATCTCGGACGTGCGACTCCAACGTCCCATCGGCATCATTCAGCGCAAAGGGAAGGAGCTCGGCCAGACGGCTCGCCGCTTCCTCCACTTGCTGCTCGAACATTCCAACACGCCACCCACGACCGACAGCGGCTCCGAGGACTCGATGGGCGACTTCGCGGGCGATGACGGTGACGACCCTCCGGCGGCCAGCCCCATCGAGGCCAGCCCCATCGAGGCCAGCTCTGTCGAGGCAAATACCGTCGAGGCAAATACTGTCGAGGCAAATACCGTCGAAGCAAATACCATTGAAGCCAATACCGTCGAAGCCATCGGTGTCGACAACCACGCGGTCGCCTCGGATCACATGGGCGTTCACCATCCCGAGGCCGCAGCAACTACCGACCCGCGACTTGGCGGCCAACCACGCGGCAAGAATCCACGTGGCAAGAATCCAAGCGACGAGAATCCAAGCGACGAGAATGCAAGCGGCAAAAAACAAAGCGGCAAAAAACAAAGCAGTCAGCGACGACGCCGTCGCGAGCGTGTGTAACGCTTCCCGATCACAAAACACAGTCTGATATTCCAACATTCCAACACCCCGACTTATGGATTCTTGGATGGTGAATTCCTGAATCCTGAAAGTCTGGTTGTGAGACATTGACCTTTGGTTCGTAGTCACGGTTAGAGCGACGAAATATGAGCGAAGAGATGAAGATCGGGTGGCCAGGCAAGCAAGGTCTTTACGATCCGGCACTGGAAAAAGACAGCTGCGGTGTCGGATTTGTGGCGCATGTGAAAGGCGAACGCAGCCATCAGATTGTGCTCGACGCGGAACAGGTGCTCCGCAACATGGACCATCGCGGCGCCTGCGGCTGCGAAAAGAACACCGGGGACGGCTCGGGCATCCTCACGGCGATCCCCCACGACTACTTCGAACGGGTCGCCCGTGAAGAACTGAAAACACAGTTGCCGGACCCGGGTCTGTATGGTGTCGCGCAAGTCTTCTTGCCGACCGACGCCCGCGAGCGACAGATTTGCAAGGACGAACTGACCCGGCACGTCATCGAGAACGGTCAGCGAGTCTTGGGCTGGCGCCGAGTTCCCACGGACGCGAAGGGAGCGGATATCGGACCGTCCGCCCTCGCGACCGAACCGGTCGTCGAACAGTTGTTTATCGCCTCGGCGCCGGCGATCGACCGGTCGTCGTTTTGCCGCGAGCTGTTCCTCATTCGCAAGCAGACCTACCACGCGCTCAAGAAGCACACGCTGCAGCAGCGCGGCATGTACTACGTTTGCAGTTTTTCGTCGCGCGTGATCGTCTATAAGGGACAGCTCACGTCCGGCCAGGTTTTGCCTTACTATCCGGATCTTTCGCAGCCGGACTATAAGAGCCATCTGGCGATGGTGCATTCGCGGTTTAGCACCAACACGTTCCCGTCCTGGGAACGGGCTCAGCCGATGCGTTTCATGTGCCACAACGGCGAAATCAATACGCTGCGCGGCAATATGAACTGGATGGCGGCCCGCGAAGGGATGCTCGAATCGCAACTGTTCGGCGACCGCTTGCAAACGATTCGGCCCGTCACCGATCCGCACACGTCGGACTCGGGCGTGTTCGATAACGTGCTCGAGCTGTTGATCATGGCCGGCCGCTCGCTGCCCGAAGCGGTCATGATGATGATCCCCGAGGCGTGGCAAAACCACGAGTCGATGCCCGAATACAAGCGGGCGTTCTACGAGTACCACTCGGCGATGATGGAGCCGTGGGACGGCCCGGCATCCGTGGTGTTTACCGACGGCCGTTACGTCGGCGCCGTGCTGGACCGCAACGGTTTGCGTCCGAGCCGCTACTATCTCACCCATGACGACCGCGTGATCATGGCGAGCGAAGTCGGGGTGCTGCCTGTCGAGCCGTCGAACGTGCGGGAGAAGGGCCGGTTGCAGCCCGGCCGCATGTTCCTGGTCGACTTCGAACAAGGCAAGCTGATCCCGGACGACGAGCTGAAGAAGAGCATCGCAACACAGCGGCCGTACGCCGAGTGGCTGCAGCGCCAGCGCGTCGAACTGAAGGAAATCCCGGCTAGCGACGAGGCGCACGGTTTCCACCCCGAGTCGCTGCTGCAGCGCATGCAGGCGTTCGGCTACACGACGGAAACGCTGCAATTCATGCTGTTCCCGCTCGTGAAGGAAAAGCGCGATCCGATCGGTTCGATGGGGAACGACTCGGCCCTCGCCGTGCTCTCCGACCAGCCGCGGTTGATCTACGACTACTTCAAACAACTGTTCGCCCAGGTCACCAACCCGCCGATCGATTCGATCCGGGAGGAGGTGATCATGTCGCTCGAGTGCTATATCGGCCCCGAGCGGAATTTGTTGGCGACGACCGAGGAGCATTGCCACCGACTGCTGGTCCCGCATCCGATCCTCAGCAACGAGCAGCTCGCCGCCTTGCGGCACATGGACCATCGCGGTTGGCGGACGAAAACGATCGACATCACTTGGCCGCTATCGGCCGGTGAAGCGGGCATGCTCGAGACGCTCGACCGGATCTGCGCGGAAGCCGAGCAAGCGATCGACGAAGGCTACTCGGTCGTGCTGTTATCCGATCGAGCGATGTCGGCGGAGCGGGTGCCGATGAGCGCGCTCCTGGCTTGCGGCGGCGTCCACCACCATCTCGTGCGTCAGGCTAAGAGAACTCGGATCGGTATCGTGTTGGAGACGGGCGAGGCCCGCGAGGTTCACCATCACTGCCTGCTCGTGGGCTACGGCGCCGACGCGATCAACCCGTATCTGGCGTTCGAAGCGCTCTGGCAAGGCCAACGCGATGGCCTGCTGCCGTCCGACATGAGCGACGACAAGCTCACCAGCGGCTACCTCAAAGCGGTCGCCAAGGGCATGTTGAAGGTCATGTCGAAGATGGGCATTTCGACCTTGCAGTCGTACAAGGGCGCCCAGATTTTCGAGGCCGTCGGTTTGCGGACCGAGGTGATCGACCGCTGTTTCGCGGGAACGGCCAGCCGAATTCAAGGCGTCGGCTTCGATGTGCTCGCGAAGGAGTCGCTGCGTCGGCACGCCCTGGGATTCCCCAGCCGCGGCGAACATCAGCTCAAGGTCCTGCAGAACCCGGGCGAGTTCCATTGGCGAGCGGACGGCGAGCGGCACATGTGGGATCCCGCTTCGATTGCCGACCTGCAAGCCGCCGCGAAAACCAATTCGCGTGAAGCTTATCGCCGTTTCGCCGAACATACCAACAAAGAAGCGACGCGGAGCTGCGCGCTCCGCGGGTTGCTCGCCTTCAAGGAAGGTGTGAATGGACCGGCCATTCCGCTGGAGGAAGTGGAACCGGCCAGCGAAATCGTCAAACGATTCTGCACGGGCGCGATGAGCTTCGGCTCGATCTCGGCGGAGGCTCACGAATCGCTGGCGATCGCCATGAATCGGATCGGCGGCAAGTCGAACACGGGCGAGGGTGGCGAAGATCCCGAACGCTTCAAGCCGCTGCCCAATGGCGATTCGAAGCGGTCGGCGATCAAACAGGTCGCCTCCGGTCGATTCGGCGTAACGATCAACTATTTGGCGAACGCCGACGAACTGCAAATCAAGATGGCCCAAGGCGCGAAGCCGGGCGAAGGCGGCGAGTTGCCGGGACACAAGGTGGACGAGAACATCGCCCGCATTCGCTACTCGACCCCGGGCGTCGGTCTGATCAGTCCACCTCCCCACCACGACATTTATTCGATCGAGGATCTGAAGCAGTTGATCCACGATCTGAAGAACGCCAATCCGCAGTCGCGGGTGAGTGTCAAGCTTGTGTCGGAGGTGGGCGTGGGTACGATCGCGGCGGGCGTGGCCAAAGCGCATGCCGACCACATTCTGATTTCAGGCGACACGGGCGGCACCGGCGCGTCGCCGCTGACGAGCATCAAGCACGCTGGCTTGCCCTGGGAACTGGGGATCGCCGAAACGCATCAGACGCTGGTCTTGAACGATTTGCGCAGCCGCGTGGTGCTGCAGACGGACGGCCAGATCAAGACCGGCCGGGACGTGGTCATCGCGGCGATGCTGGGCGCGGAAGAGATGGGCTTCTCGACCGCTCCGCTCGTCACGCTCGGCTGCATCATGATGCGAAAATGCCATCTCAACACCTGCCCCGTGGGCATCGCCACGCAGGATCCGGTGTTGCGCGAGCGGTTCGCGGGTAAACCCGAACACGTCATCAACTACCTGTTCCTGGTGGCGGAGGAAGCCCGCGAGATCATGGCGCGGCTCGGTTTCCGCAAGTTCAACGACATGATCGGCCGGGCGGATTGCCTGGGAGCCGACGCGGCGATTCGGCATTGGAAAGCCGACGGACTCGACCTGACCGCGATGCTCGCGCCGGCGCGAAAGCCGCGGCCTGATGTCCAGGTTTTCCAGACAATCAAGCAGGACCATGAACTTGAAAAGGCGCTCGACAACCGCTTGATCGAACTGTGCCAACCCGCGATCGAGCGTGGCGAGAAAGTCGCGATCGAATTGCCGATCATCAACACCAATCGCACGGTCGGCACGACGCTCAGCTACCACATCGCCAAACGCTACGGCGACGCCTATCTCCCGGACGGCACGATCCACATCAAACTGCGCGGTTCCGCCGGCCAGAGCTTCGGCGCTTGGCTAGCGGGCGGCGTGACGCTGGAGCTTGAAGGCGACGCCAACGACTACGTCGGTAAAGGCTTGAGCGGCGGGCGGGTCGTCATTTACCCCGATCGCACGGCGACGTTCGTGCCCGAAGACAACATCCTGATCGGCAACGTGGTGCTCTACGGAGCCACCCGGGGCGAGGCGTTCTTCCGCGGGCGGGCGGCGGAGCGATTCTGTGTTCGCAACAGCGGCGCGCACACGGTGATCGAGGGTTGCGGCGACCATGGTTGCGAATACATGACCGGCGGCTGCGTCGTGGTGCTCGGTCCAACCGGCCGAAACTTCGCCGCCGGCATGTCGGGCGGTGTCGCTTACGTTTGGGATCCGAACGGCGACTTCCTCACTCGGTGCAATCTCGGCACGGTTGAACTCGAAAAGGTCGAAGCGGCGGCGGACAAAGCCGAACTGCACAACTTGCTGTCGCTGCATCAGCGATACACCGGTTCCACCGTCGCCAAGAAAGTGCTCGACGCCTGGCCCGAGTCGCTCGCTCAGTTCGTCAAGGTCATGCCTACCGACTACAAACGCGTGCTTCGCGAACGTCAGAAGCACAACGTCGAACAAGACGCCATCGTTCATACGGGAATGCACGCGGGCACGACCGCTTCGAGTGCCGCTCGAGGCTAGCTCCGCGTTCCCGGTTTCCTCTTTGTTCATTTCACGTCGTCATCAAGTTAGTGATTGCCATGGGCCATCCCACAGGTTTCAAAGACCATTCCCGCAAGGCGGTGCCGTACCGCGAACCGCTTGTCCGCATCGGCGACTTCGGCGAGATCTTCACCGACCCCGATGAAAAGCACCTCCGCACTCAAGGCGCCCGCTGCATGGACTGCGGCGTGCCGTTTTGCCAATCGTCGAGCGGTTGCCCGATCGACAATCTCATTCCCGAATGGAATGATTTGGTCTACCAGGGTCGTTGGCGCGAGGCGATCGACCGGTTGCACAAGACGAATAACTTTCCCGAATTCACCGGTCGCGTCTGTCCGGCGCCCTGCGAAGGCGCCTGCGTGCTCGGCATCACCGACCCGCCGGTGACAATCAAGAACATCGAGAATGCGATCGTCGACCGCGCGTTCGCCGAAGGTTGGATTCAGCCCCAGCCTCCGCAGTCGCGCACCGGCAAGTCGGTGGCGATCGTCGGCTCCGGGCCTGCCGGTCTGGCCGCCGCCGCTCAGCTCAATAAGGTCGGCCACACCGTGACCGTCTATGAACGGGCGGACCGCATCGGCGGATTGCTGATGTACGGCATTCCGAACATGAAGCTCGACAAAGGTGTGGTCGAACGCCGCTTGAAGCTGCTCGAAGCCGAAGGCGTTCGGTTCGTTACGAACGCCGACGTGGGCCGCAATGTCGACCCCAAGCAACTGCTCGACGATCATGACGCGTTGCTGCTCGCAACCGGCGCCACCAAGCCTCGCGATCTGGTGATTCCGGGCCGCGGCTTGAACGGCATCCACTTTGCCATGGACTACCTGACGGTCGCCACGAAGAGCCTGCTCGACAGTGGCCACCGCGACGGCCATTACACGTCCGCCGACGGCAAGGACGTGATCGTCATCGGTGGTGGCGATACGGGCACCGACTGCATCGGCACATCGGTCCGCTTCGGATGCAAGAGCCTCGTGAACTTCGAATTGCTGCCGAAGCCGCCCGCGACCCGCGCCGACGACAACCCCTGGCCGCAGTGGCCGAAGGTGTTCCGCGTCGACTACGGCCACGCCGAGATCGAGGCGAAGTTTGGCAAGGATCCACGCGAGTTCTGCATCCTCACGAAGGAATTCGTGGGCGACGCGGCCGGCAACGTGACCGGATTGGTGACGGTCGCCGTCGAATGGAAAAAGGTCGACGGCCAGATGAAGCTGGTCGAGGTCCCTGGGTCGGAACGCAACTGGAAGTGCGACCTCGTGCTGCTCGCCATGGGCTTCCTCGGCCCCGAGCATTACGTGTCTCAATTGCTAGGGATCGAACTCGACCCGCGTACCAACTACAAAGCGATTCACGGCCAGTACGCCACGAACCTGCCGAAGGTGTTCGCCGCTGGCGATTGCCGACGCGGCCAGTCGCTGGTTGTGTGGGCAATCAATGAAGGCCGTGGAGCGGCTCGGGCGATCGACGCCTACCTGATGGGCGAAAGCGCCTTGGCGGCGCCCGATATCACGCAAGGCGCTTTGCTGGTCTAAGAGTTGCCGGTCTAAGAGTTGCCGGTCTAAGAGTTGCCGGTCTGAGACTGGCCGGTCTGAGACACGGCTCGCGAGTGCCTTGGCTGAGAGAACACGCGACCCAGGCGCGCGGATCAAGAAACCATCTTGTCCGCGCCGCTGTCCGTCTCTTGAAAACAAGTCGTGTTCGGCGTTTTACGCTTACGCGCGGGCCAGCTCGCGAATCGGTTCTCCGAACGGGAGCAGGTGTTGCGGGCGGCCCGTGTAATCGAGCAGCGCCTCGTGCTGATTGATGCCAAGGTGCTTGTAGACCGTTGCCCACAGATCGTTCGGGGTGAGTTCCCGATCGTGAGGGTGCTCGCCCTTGCTGTTGGTCGAGCCGATGACTTGGCCGTGCGAGACGCCGCCGCAACTGACGAGCACGGACATTGCCTGCGGCCAATGCTCGCGCCCGTACCGCATCCCCTTCGGGCCGCCGCTGGCTTGGCTGATTTTCGGCGATCGGCCAAATTCGCCGGTGACGACGAGCAACACCTTTTTATCGAGTCCACGGGCGTAAAGGTCCTCGATCAACGCGGTCACGACTTGGTCGTATAGCGGCAAGCGCCGGCGCATGTCGATGAAGTTGTCATGATTCACCGCGTGGGTGTCCCAGTTGTAGAACGTGTCCGACAGATGCGGGTTTTCCAACACGCAGGTCACGAAGCTGCAACCGGATTCGACAAGCCGCCGCGCCAACAACGCCCGCTGCCCCCATGAGTTGCGGCCGTACCGATCGCGGAGGGAGTCGGGTTCCTGGGACAAATCAAACGCCTCGCGCGTCAGCGGCCGGGTCATGATGTTGACCGCCTTTTCGTGGAACGTGTCGATGGCGCCCATCATGCCGCTCGAGTCGACTTGGCGGCGCAGGCGATCGAATCCACGGAGCAGTTGCATGCGGTCGTCGAGCCGTCCTTCCAGACTCTTGTGCAACGAGACATTGCGAATCTCGAAGTTCGGCTTGCTGGGATCGCCGCCCACCTCGAACGCGTTGTACTTCGGTCCCAAATACGCGGGCCCCTGGGCGTACGTGTGAACACTTTCCCGCCCGCCATCCGCGGCGATCACACAATTGGGCAAACCCAATTCGTACCGCTCGCGCATCTTCGCGACGATCGAAATCACCGAAGGCGCGTCGTTGATGGTCTCCGTGGGCGTGGCCGGAATCCGCCCGGTCATGAACCGTTTGCTGCCGCCCCCGTGATCGTTGAACGTGTGGGCGATGCTGCGGATGATCGTGTACTTGTCGGCGTACTTCGCATGCAACGGCATGTGCTCGCAGACTTCCAGGCCGGGAACCCTCGTCTCGATCGGACGAAACGGCCCGCGATACTCTTCCGGCGCGTACGGTTTCATGTCGTACATGTCCATGTGCGGTGGACCGCCGGCGAGCCAGACAAACAGGACAGACGTGTCCGGCGCTGGACTGGCTTGACCCGCTGCCGCTCGCATCCGCATCACTTCGGCCAGCGATAAGCCGCCGACCCCAAGCGTTCCCCACTGCAAGAACGATCGCCGATTGAAAGGTCCGCCGCAGTTCATGTTATTCATCCGCCTCGCTCCCCTGCTGCCACAGTGAACTCTCGTTGGCATTGAGATCGTCATTTGGCTAGTATCTTCGCCAGTTCGGCAATGTCCAGCAATCCCAGCCGTTCAAACTACACCATTTTCCCGAACGTCCCGAGCGTCCCGAACGTCCCGAAGCCTCGAACGTCTCAAGCTTCTCGAGCGTCTTTAAGCCCCCAACGCTTCGAACGACAATCCATTCTTTACCGAAGCAGATGGCGGCGCAGGAATTCAAAAGTGCCCACGCCATGGATTGTGTGTGGGCCGTCGAAGTGCTCGATGGTCGTCCGGTCGCCGAGGCCGAGTTTCTCATACAGCCGACGGACCTTGGCATACTCGAAGTTCACCATCTCGTCGGTGCCGCAGCCGTCGTCATGGCCTCGCTCGACCATGAACGGCCGAGGAGCGATCAACGCGGCCATTTCGGCGTAATTGAAGGTCCGAGCGAGATTCCATTCCCAAATCTCGTACTCGATCGTGTGGACATAACTTGGGATCGGCAAGTCGGTGCTCACGCAGTACCGCACCCACTCGTTGAAATCGCCGCTGCAGATGCTCAAACAGTAATCGGGCAACACCGCGGGCGTGCGCATCGCCGATTTGCCGCCATAGCTGAGTCCGTAGAAGGCGATCTTGTCGGCGGTAACGAATGGTTGCGATTTCAGCCACTCCAAGATCCGTTGATGCTGCCCGTTGATGACGCTATACAAAGTCAGGCCCAGCGGATTGAGCTTCCGCTGAAGCGTGCGAAAACTGTCCTGGCCTCGATAGGGGTTGTGCGGGGCGAAGGTAATAAAACCTTGCTCGGCAAGCCGCAGCGCGAACGCCTTATAAGAAGCCCACGCGGAACTGGTTCGGTCGTCATTGACTGTGTCCGCAGGCAGGCCCTCGAGGCCATGCTGGCAGACGACGACGGGCCGCCGTTCCCCAGGCTGCAAATCTTTGGGCAGGCAGAGCCATCCCCAGGCGAACACATGCGTCCAAACGTCGAGCGTGACCTCGTAGATCGCCACCTTTTCCGTTTCCCGCACCAAGCGGGTCTTCGGGTTCATCGGTAGATTCGGATCCGGCAGCCGACCAATCACCTCCTTCCAAAACCGCTCGCGTTCCCCGGCGGTACGCGACTCGAAAGCGGCAAGCGGCTTCAGCGGCAACGGGCGCCAAAACTTCGCCGCGCGTTCCGCATCGCAGACCACCAATAACCGCTGGGTGAACCGTTCGAGCTCCCGCACCGCGCGTTCCTCGCGGCGACCGTCAACCGCGATCGCCATCGCGGGCTGCTTGGACAGCGCTTGCGATGCCTCCTTGGACGGCTGCTCGGAAGACTGCTCGGACGGCTGTTTCGATGGCTCCTCGGACGGCTGTTTCGATGGCTCCTCGGACGGCTGCTTAGTGGGCTGCTTCGACGGCTGCTTCGATGGCCGTATGGAGAGGCTGGCGACGATGCCGTCCGCGATCGGCTGCGGCAGCAGGTGACGCAAGACCCGTTCGTTGGGATCGTCCGGTCCGACCGCGAGCAGCCTGCCGTTGGGCGAAAGCGTTTGCGCCCGAGCGACCTCGGCGTCGAAGGCGGTTCGCTGGGGTGCGACGAGCCGTCCCGGGGCGGCGATCACGCGCTGGCCTGGCTCTCCAGTCCGCGCGACTTCGTAGACGGGATAATGAGCATGTTGCAACACGAGCGGGCGCGGCGCGATAAGACTGGCGAGCTCGGCGTCACCAAAGTCCCGCAACAGCCCAAAGACATTTCGCTCCAGCGGTTCCCGCCAGACGTGCTCCCGCGGCCCGAAATAGCCCGCCGAAAAAACGCCGTCAATCCGTTCGTCCAACGCGCCGGCATGAAGCGCGAGCATCCCGCCTTCGCCCACGCCCGCGACGATCACCACCCGTGGCTCGGATTGCGATTGAAACCAATCCACCACCGCGAGCGTCTTTTGAACTTCGTAGCCAATCAGGTGCCGGCCGAGTTGAAAGCTTTGGCGGTGAATCCATTCACGGTGCGGCACATTCGTTCGGATACCGAGACTGGCGGTCTGGCTGAACTGAGTTCCGCGGCCAATCAGCGCCATGATCACCACTTCGCAATTCGCCGCCAACAGCCGCCGATCCACCAACGTTTCCGGCGGAGTATCCGCATCCGGCAATAGCACGACTCGCGCGAGCGGCTTTCCCTTGGGCTTGATATACACACCTTCGCCGTGGACGCCATCCAAAACGGGCCACCGCACGCGAAACACTTCGCACATGGCCGTGTCCGCTAACAGACCGGGCGAATGGGTGTCTCCCACCACTTCAAGCGCGGTCACCGTCAGACGCTCGTCGACCATTCCCAACGCGGCTTTCAGTTTTTCCCGAGTCGGCCGACGCGCCGCGCGAGACTGGTCGATGAGCCGCAACGCCAGCGCGTCAATCCCGGCCACCATCGCCGCCGATAGGTCGGTCTGCGGGGGCAGCGGCAACGTTCCAGACAGATATTTGAATCCTGGCTGCGCTTGTGTGCCTGGCTGCGCTTGTGTGCCTGGCTGCGCTTGTCCGATGGAAGGCGGGCCAAGCAACAATGCCCCGAGGAGGGCGATGGCGAGGCAACGGCGAGTCATGGTCTGGACCTCCGAGTGGTGGCGTGGGGCTTGTGGAGGCGTTGCGGACAGTCGCGGACAAACGGCTTTGCTTCCCGTCGGAGTGGCAGGCGTCTTCGCTTCCAGCAGGCATCATTACTTCCGGCGCTGCTGGCAGGCGTCATTACGTCCGGCTGGCGTCTTCGCGGCTGGCAGGCTTTGATCCTCAAGGTACGGCGCACGCTAGGGGACACGGTGCCGTGATCCACCGGCCGAATAAATCCTACTTTATTGACCATGTCGCCGGCAATGCGTTACATTGTGCCGCCGAAGGAGATATTAAATGGACGCGGCGGTCCCCCGCTCACGCCCCGCGACGCAAGCTCGGGAGTTGGCTCAAAAAATCCGCCACCGCATTCAGTCCGAGCGGCTGGCGGAAGGATCGTTCTTTATGACCGAGGCCCAGTTGGCGGCTGAGTACGGCGCGTCGCGAACCGTGACCCGCGAGGCGGTGAGCCGCTTGCAAGCGCTGGGAATTCTGGAAGGACGCAAGCGAAAGGGACTGATCGTTCGCTGTCCGGACCCGCTGCGACTACTGCAAAGCAGCCTCCCCTCATTGATGACGTCGCCGGACGACTGGCGGGATCTAGCGCAACTTCGTTACGCCTTGGAAGTCGGCGCGATCGAATTGGCGATCCGATCCGCGACCCCCGAGCAGATCGAGCGGTTGGAGCAGATCCTGCGGCAATTGGAAAAGGCCGTTCGAGACGATATGACGTCGGCGCGAGCCCTCGAGATGGATGTCCAGTTCCACTCGCTGATCCTGGAAATGACAGGCTCGCGGCTGATCGCCGGCATGCAGCAAGTGCTGGTGCAATTCTTTCAAACGATGCCGCGTTCCCAGCCGACATCGGGGTCGGTGGAGCGGATTTGTTGGGAGCATCGGGAACTGTTCGAGGCGATCCGCGACCGCGACGTCGAGCGCGCTCGCGTGATGATACGGGTCCAAATCCGAGCGACCTTGGATTTGGCGGGCGAGGTTTACCAGACGACTGCTATCCACAACCCAGGAGACTGAACATGCCGCGAGTGCGCGCGACGCTTGTATTGGCAAGCCTATTGGCGATGGTGGCCGCTTTACCGACGGTCCATGCGGACGACTGGCCCCAGTTTCGCGGTCCCAATTGCTCGGGGATCGCCACCGGTTCCAAACCGCTACCCGTCAAGTTCTCGGCGACAGAGAATGTTCGCTGGACGGCGAACGTGGGTGACGGGGTGGGTGGCGCGGTCGTCGCCGCCGGACGGGTGTTTGCGAGCGGCATGACTGCGGCGGAAACGGTAAGCCTCTTCGCTTTTGATAGCGCGACCGGCAAGAAACTGTGGCAACGCGATTGGCCGACCGGGCCGCTCGCGGAGGTCCATGCGACCAATAGCCAAGCCAGTGCGACTCCGGCGGCGGACGCTGACCGGGTTTACTTCTATTTCAGCACGCTTGGGCTGGTGGCGGTCGACGCGAAGACCGGCAAGGATCTCTGGCAGAAAAAGCTTCCGACCCCGTTTTTCGTCTTTAAATGGGGAGCCGGAATGTCGCCAGTGCTCTATCGCGACATGGTGCTGTTCTGCCAAGACGATGATCTCAATCCGGCCTTTTGGGCATTGGATAAGGCGACCGGCGAATTGCGTTGGCGCGACGAACGGCTTGATATGGCGGTGAATTATTCGCAACCGGTGATTTGCACAACGGACGGACGCGACGAGATCGTGGTCGCGGGCACAGGCATGTTGATCGGCTACGACCCGCAGACGGGCAAACGCCGTTGGTTCGCGAAAACCTTGCTCCGCAACATCAAGACGACGCCTGTTTGCCAGGATGGCGTGATCTACATTTCGGTCCAGAGCGGCGCGATTGCCAACCAATGGCTCGCCTCGGTCGACCGCGATGCGAAAGCCGGAAACAACGACAACCGGCTCGATAAGGCCGAAATCCAGCGATTCGTTGGCAAACAGCCGATCCCCGAAGCCTTCTTTAAAAAGACCTTTGACCGCGGCGACCAGAATAAGGATGGTTTTTTGGAGGGCCGCGAGTTGGATGTCGCGTTCTTACATCCCGACAACTTCGCCGGCGGCGATTTCAACGCGGTTGGCGACGCGGCCGCCGAGCAATTCATTCTCGCCGTGCGCGGTGGCGGCGAAGGCGATGTCACGAAGTCGCATCTCTTGTGGAAACACAAAACCAAAAACACCGATCACATTGTGTCTCCCTTTGTGTCCGATGGCCGGATGTTTCTTCTCAAGGAGGGCGGCATTAGCACCGTCTTCAGCACCGAGCGGGGAGAGTCGCTTCGCAATGCCAAGCGGGTCGGACGTGGCGGCGGCTATTTCGCATCGCCCGTCTACGGGGACGGCAAAATCTACCTCGCCAGCGACAACGGCCAGGTGACCGTGCTCAAGAACGCGGCCGATTACGAGGAACTGGCGGTGAACGACGTCGGTGAAAGCATTATCGCCACTCCGGCGATCGCCGACGGCCGACTGCTGGTCCGCTCGCGCACCCGATTGACCAGCTTCGGCGCGGCCGAGTGATCGCCGTGATCCGGCGGTTTACCAAAACCGTTTCGGAAGCAGCGATTCGAGACGATCGCGCCAGGTTGTTTCAGCCGCCGGCTTTTCGGCGGCTTCTGGCGCTTGCGCCGCTTTCGGCCGTTCACCACGCGGCGGCGCGACCGTTACCGG
>CAIXSC010000727.1 GCA_903921945.1 uncultured Planctomycetaceae bacterium | reverse complement strand
CTCGCCGACCAGCGAATAGGTATCGAAATCGACATTCGCACCTGTGAAACGCCACGAACCGTCCTCTTGCTTGGCAAATGTCGCTTTGCCGGTGGAAGTAGCGTTCACCAAGTCGAGCGTAAGCCAATGCTTCGCCGGATCGCTCGCCGTGTCCGCTGACGCGTTGCCATCTGGCTTCGCGTTCGAATTGCCGGCCGGACTGGTAGCAGGACTGGTAGCCTGGCTGGTGGCCGGATTTGTGGCGGGGGTGGCGGCCGGGTTCGCGCGAGCCGCGCGGCGGGCTGACAGCCAAGCGTCGAATCGGCCGGGTAGTTTTTCGGTTTCCCAGCGTTGGAGGTCGTCGGCGAGTGGACGGCGGGCCGTTTCCCAGGTTCGCAGCGCGGCCGCCGTCTCGCTGGTGTTCAGTTCCAGTTCCACGTTGCTCCGGATCGCCGTGGCGAAGGTGGCAACGAGCCGGTAATAGTCGCCGGCCGGAATCGGATCGAACTTGTGGTCGTGACAGCGAGCGCAACCGATGGTCAACCCGAGCATCGAGGTGCCGAGGGTCGCGACCATATCGTCGAGTTCGTCGTAGCGGGCCGGTTCGAATTCCTTTTCGGTAAGTTGGGTCGGGAAAACGCCAGCCCCGAGGAAACCGGTCGCCATCATGGCCAACGGGTTTTTCGGATCAATCTCGTCTCCCGCGATCTGCCAACGCACGAACTCGTCGTAGGGCAGGTCTTGATTGAGGGCCTGGATGACGAAATCGCGATAGTGGTACGCGTGCGGACGATCGTAATCCTGTTCGAAGCCGTGGCTCTCGGCAAAGCGGGCCGCGTCGAGCCAGTGGCGTCCCCAACGCTCGCCGTAATGCGGACTCTCCAGGAGCCGATCGACCAGCTTTTCGTAGGCTCGCGGGTCGGTGTCCGCCACGAACTGCTCGACCTCGGCGGGCGTGGGTGGAAGGCCAATCAGATCGAATTGAACCCGGCGGATCCACTGGCGACGGCTTGCCGGCGCATTCGGTGTCAGGCCCTTCGATGCGAGCGATTGCCACAGGAACCGGTCGAGCGGATTCCGCGACCATTCGGCGTTCGAAGCGGCGGGCGGTTCGACCCGTCGCAGCGGCTGGAACGACCAGAAATCCTTCGCGGATGGCTCGATCCGTTTCGCGACCCAAGCGTCGGGACGGCTCTCCTTTTCAACCAACGGCTTGTCGTAGGGCGCGCCGAGTTCGATCCACCGTCCAATCGCGCTGATCTGATTGTCGGGCAATTTCGCGCCGTCTTCGGGCATCGCCGGCTCTTCCGAGTGTGCGATCAATTTCATCAACCGGCTCTCGGCCGGCTTTCCCGATACGACTTGCACACCGTCCGGACCAGCCTTGAGCAGGCCTTCGCGGGTATTCAGGTCGAACTGCGCCTCGGTCTTGTCGCCTCCGTGGCACTTCACACAGCGGCCAGCCAGAACAGGTCGCACTTCCTTCTGGAACAACTCGAGCCCCTGCTTCACCTTCGCCACGTGTTGCGGATCAAGCAGCGCCGGGGCGGGGGCCGCCGGCGGTTGGGCGTGAGCAGCCGGATGTGCCACCCACAGGCTGGCGAGCAAACCGGCCGTCACAAGCCAACACCGGATCAAGCCGCTCAAACGCGGACTCGATAAACAAAAAGCAACGCGGTTGCCGGGATGCGGAACGGGAGACGGTTGGGGAGCGACCGGGGGAGGAAGCCAACGGGCCATCGACGTCGCCTCAGGTTGGAGTTGTGTCGCGAACCGGCATGGTCGACTGACCGCACCGGGGTGGAACGCCGGCCGTAGTATAGCGGCAGGAAACCCAACTGTCAGGAAAGACTGCCGCCAGCCGCTTCGAAGGCCTTTGCCGCGGCATTAGCGAGCATCCGCATCCGCAACGGCATCCGCATCAGCAAGCATCGACATCGGCTTCCGCAACGGCATCAGCAAGCGTCCGTATCGGCATCCGCAACGGCATCAGCAAGCGTCCGTATCGGCATCCGCATCAGCAAGCATCACGCATCGACATCGGCTTCCGCACCGGCATCGGCTTCCGCATCGGCATCAGCAAGCATCCGTATCGGCATCCGTCTTCGCACCAGGAACAGCATCGGCGTCGGTAACGGTGTTAGCGTCGGCACCGGCACCGGCACCGGCAGCGGCACCAGCGTCGGCATCGGCATCGGCACCGGCAGCGGCATCAGCGTCGGCAGCGCGAGTCTTAGCCTTCGACTTATTGCTGGCGTGGTTTCGCAGGGTTTCGATTAGCCCGGCCATGTCATGCTTTCGCGCCTCGCAGTCCGGCTCGAACCCCAATTCACGCAGCGTCGCCGACGTGATGGGGCTAATGCTGGCGATACGACAGTGGCGCAACGAGTTCCCGAGCAGCGAGACGAGAGAGCGGGCGATGGCGGAACTGGTGGCCAACGCCCAGTCGACGTCACCGTCGTCGAGTCGCTGGCGAATTTCAGGGGCGACCGACTCGACATCACGGCTCGAATAGGCGGCGACTTGTTCGACAATTCCGCCGGCGGCGGTTAACGCTTGGGGCAAGACATCGCGGCCGCGATTGGCGCGAATCAGCAGGAACCGCTTGCCAGCGGCCTGCGGCGCGAGGGCGGCGGCCAGCGCGTCGGCGTGGTACGCGTCGGGAACCAGATCGGCGCGAAGATGGTATCGGGCCAGTTCGCGAGCGGTGCCGGGGCCGATCGCGGCGATTCGCGATCGACCGAGCACGCGGTGGTCACGGCCACGGTCGGGAAGTCGATTCAGAAAATGGCGAACACCGTTACCGCTCGCGAACACCACCCAATCGAACGCCGGCCGCGCTGGGTCGCCCAGCGTATCGATGACACGATCAACCGGGCTCCAGTCGTTGGGCGGACCGATGGCGATGGCGGGCTGGCACAGCACTTCGGCTCCGAGTTCTTCGAGCGGGCCTGCAGCCTCAGCCATCTGCTCGGTTGGTCGGGCGAGCAGAACGGTTCGACCGGCGAGTGGTCGTTCTGGGCGCCATGCGAAGCGGTTGGCCAGCCGCACAACCGGTCCGACAACCACGATCACGGGCGGACGCATGCGTGATGCTGGGACGAGATGTTGTGCTAGTTCGCCGAGTGTGGTCTGCACCATGGTTTGGTCCGGCCAACTGACCCTGCGCACGATCGCCGCCGGGGTATCGCTCGGTTTTCCCGCGTCGATCAGGGCCTGCGACCATTGCTCGACGGTTGTCACACCCATGTAAAAAACGAGCGTGCCGGGAAAGCGGGCGAGGGCGTGGAAGTCGAGCGAGGACCCCTCTTTATCCGCATCTTCCTGGCCTGTGATCAGGGCGGCGGCCGACGCCAAGCCGCGATGGGTGAGCGGAATGCCAGCGAAGCTGCCAGCGGCCAGCGCGGCGGTCACTCCCGGGACGATTTCGTAGGCGATGCCGGCACTGGCAAGCGCTTCGCATTCCTCGGCGGCACGACCAAACACGGCCGGGTCACCGCCTTTGAGCCGCACCACTTGGAGGCCGGCGGCGGCCAGTCGCACCAATTCGGCGTTGATTTCCGCTTGACTCCAGAGGCGAGTATGGCCATGACGGCCCAAGCATTCGCGTCGCGCATCGGGGCGGGCGTGAGTTAGCAACGCCGGGTTCACGAGGTAGTCGTACAAGATGGCGTCGGCGAGCCGCAAACATTGGGCGCCGCGAAGCGTCAAAAGGCCCGGATCGCCGGGGCCTGCCCCGACGAGATATACTTTGCCATGTCGCATGTCGACTGGTTCCGAGGCTGGCTCAGAGCCCGGCAATGACGTCGGATATGAGGTCGGGACCGAAGTTGGCACCGCGGCTGTTTCGGGGACTTGCCCGCTTGCCGAGTTTTGGGGCGCGCCTCGGCCCGCTCCTTGGCCATCCGCTGATCTAAAACCCTCCGCCATTCCGAATGTCCCCACCCCAAGATCCTGCCAATCCCGCTGCATCCGCGTCTGGTTCCCGGCCCGACCCTGTGGTTGGCCGGCCCAGTCCGCTGACAGTCGCGCGGCGGCGGGAACTGCAGCAGCGGTTTGAACGGGCTTGGAGCGGCCTGCGGGACGGTTCGGCCAGCGTCGACGACGTACACGCGTGGATCGCCCCGTGTGTGGTCGAGGATCCCGCCAGCGCCCTTTACGTCGACACGCTGCTGCTCAACCTTCGACGTACGGATGGTAGCAAAAAAGAGCGGTGGTTGGTTCGTGGTTGGCGCCAAACCAAGTTGGCTGCCGCCGCTCTACGCCAACAATGGCGTGAAGTGTTGGCGACGGGGCCCGATGTCCTCCGCTGTGACGCGTCCCACCCGCCAACGCTGTGGTCGCTGGTCGACGCCGCGCACGCTAGCGGTTATCGCGAATCGGCGTGGCGTTACGCGGAAGAAGCTCTGCGAGTGGCCTCCGAGTCGCCCGAGACGTGGCGCCGCTGTGCTCGAACGCTGGCTGCACGCGGCCAGTTCGCGTTGGCGATCAGTTTTTGGAAACGGGTCGCGGCAGCCCAACCCCACGATTCCGAAACGCAGCGGATCCTGCCAGTGCTTTCGCCGCGGCCGGCCGCCGGGCACGCTCAACGACTCGCCCCAGCAGCCACCGGCATGGCCACGGCGATCGCCCGCCCGGAAACAACAACATCGGCCGCGGATTTTTCCCCAGACGTGCCCCGCGGGTCAGGCTCAGGAATACGACCTGCCGGATCCGCCACGGGTTCAGCCACGGGATCGGTGATGGGATCGGCCATGGGATCGGCCATGGGATTGGTCACGGGATCGGTCGCGGGATCAACTACCGAGCCTGGAACCATGGAGGAGTGTTTGTGGCACCTCGAAGTGTTGCGTCGTGTTGCGGCCTGGGAGGATGCCGAGCGTTTGCTCCAGTGGGCGGCCAGTCGTTGGGGCCGGGATTTGCGTTTGGAGGAGGCTGGCGAGGACATCGTATGCGGGCGCCATGCCGAGCAAGCGGCGCAGGCGGAACGACTGGCGGCGGTCGATGCCGATCCGGCTTGGCCGCTGTTGGCCGCCGAGACTCGTGAAAGTCTCGCTCGGTTGGAAACTGAAATCTGGGCGGCTCGAGCCCAGCGACACCCACGCGAACCGCAACCGCAGGTGGAACTGGCCCGACGCCTTTCCGCTCGTGGAGACTGGAGCCAAGCGATCAACGCTTGGGAGGAAACGCTTGGCCGGTGCGACGACCGCACGCCGCCGGAACTCGCTGGCGAGGCATGGTTGAAGCTGGCCGAATCGCGGCAGCGTTTGCGGCGTTTCGATGCCGCGCGGGAAGCCTATCGGAAAGTTGTGGAATTGGCGGATCTGGCCACGGCATCGAATGCGGGGGATGCTCACCGTGCTGCCGAGGATGGAAATCCGGGTCCTGGCGCGCTGCGCGGTCCGGAACGTCTAAGTGACAACGGGAGTTGTGGGGAGGGGGGGAGCCGTTTTGGTCGTGATGCGGATAACCATCACGAACACCGCCAAACAGGTGGCGAACGATCGGCTCTGAGCCTCGCCTGGGCGGCTCGTCGCCAGGCTGCCTGCGAGCAACTGGCGCGGCTCGGCGAGTCCATCCGCCCCCGGACAACCGGGTAAACGGCACAAACGTAGCCCCAACGATTTCCCGGACATCTGGACAACTCGCCGGCCAGTCGTCATATTCTTTGGTCCGCGAAGTAATTAGAGCGGCTAACCAGGAACTGAACCGGACAGGAATCTCACGGGTCATGGCTCACACGAAGAGTGCCAAGAAGCGGCATCGGCAAAGCGAAGAGAACCGGGCGAAGAACCGGTCGGTCAAATCGTCCTTGAAGACGATCGGTAAAAAAATCCGGGAAGCCGCCGCGAAGGGCAGCGTGGAGTCAGCGGAATCCGAATTGCGCCTGGCCATGGCGAAATTCGATCGCGCCGCCGCCAAGGGCGTGATTCATGCCAACGCCGCCGCTCGCAGCAAGTCGCGACTCGCTGCCGCGATCAAGAAAGCCAAAGGCAAGTAACTCGGCTTGCGAAAGTTCGGCTTGCCAAAGTTCGGCTTGTCCAAGTTCGGCTTGTCCAAGTTCGGCTAGCCCACGTTTGATTTGGCCGCCTTAGGTAGACTGTGTTCGGCATGCTGCATTACGCATGCCCATGCCTTACCGTGTCCGCGTTCGGCAGCTATGCGTAAGGTTGGCCCGCTCTGGACATGCCGTGTTAAGCATGCCCATGTCTGACCGTCTCCTCGTATTGCTCACGCGCGCTTCCGCGCGGTGGGATCGTGAGCTGATGGGCTGCGTCCATCCGTCGGATTCCGCCCTGGCTGGCGGCTGTGGAATGTGCCGGTTCCGCCATCGCACGTGGGTGAGAACGCGGGGTGTTCGTGGCCTAGAT
>CAIXSC010000726.1 GCA_903921945.1 uncultured Planctomycetaceae bacterium | reverse complement strand
GCTACTTCTTCTTGTCTTGTCCGGACTCGGCCACGACTCCGACGAGACTCAGGGCCAGCCGGAAACCAAGGGCGATCCCGCGGCCCGCCGGGTCGCCCCCGCCGCGGAACGCCGCCCGGCAACCCGCCGCAACGTTGCTCCAACCGCCGCCGCGGAGCACCCGGACCGAGCCCCCTGTAGCACCGAGCGGGTCCACTGCTCGCGAGCCGCCGTAGTCGCCGTACCAGTCGTGAACCCATTCAAAAGCGTTGCCATGCATGTCGAACAAGCCACGATGGCTCGGGCGACGCTCCAGCGGCGAGTGCATGCGACGGCCGCTGTTCTCTTGAAACCAGCCGTAACGATCCAATAATCCAACGTCGGAGCCAAAACCGTACGACGTCCTCACATCACCACGACTTGCGATCTCCTGCTCCGCTTCACTAGGAAGCCGAAAACCTCGACGACTCGGATCTAACGGCCAGTTACGCGGTGCCCAATTCGCGCTGGGAGACGTCTCTCGCGGACCGCTCGACGGAGAGTCCGGATCCGCGTAGGCCTGATCGGATTCCGAAAGACCATACTGCGTACCCAACCAACGGCTGAATTGAACCGCGTCGTACCAGTCCACTGCCGCTACCGAAGACTCTGGACGCTGGGACATTTGACCCATAAAGTCCTCGTATCGCTCGCGGTTGAACGCGATCAGCTCCGCGAACGTCACCTCGCGATTCAAAATCGCGAACGATCGCGTCAGTCGCACGCGATGAAGCACTTCATTTTTGTCTCGTTTCGGCTGCTCGTCATCCGGAGAGCCAATCGTGTATTCGTCCGCTCGGAACACCACGAAGGTGTAGTAAAAGGTTGCGGGCTTTGCCGCATCCGGTTTCACCTTCACCGCTAGCGTAAACCACTCACGGTCCGCAGACGGCGCCAGCGGTGTCTCGTCGATCTTTTTCACATACTTGCTCTCGCCCCACTGGCGCAGCAGCCAGTTCGATGCCCCGTGGACGCCCGAACTCGGGTCGGTCGCGTACCATTCCCGCACTTGCTTCAAAACGGCCGCCCGCCGATTTTCTGGAACTTCGGACAGTTGATACTCGGCCAGCGATAGCAGCAACGCGTAACGGACTTCTTTCACATAGCGACCGGGTGGAGTGGCACTGACGATGTCCAGACAGTCCAGTAGCGCCTCCACCCCGACGCCGCGCGGGCGGCAACGGAAGATGAACTGCGTTAAAGCTTCCGGATCGTCCTTCATCAAAAACACGGGCAACGCCACTTCCCGCTCGCCCAAACGCAGTAGTGTCGCCGCCGCGTTCGCGCGACGCTGGCCAAACGGCATACGCTCCACCGAACCCAGGTCGTCAGGTGGAAGACGCGCGGCGACGCGGCCGAGTTCCTTCACGATCGCGTCTGTCTTCCCGGAATTCACCAACGGATAGAGCACCGCGTACTGCTCGGGCGTCGCCACAGTCAGCAGTTCGGCCAGTTTCGCGGTCTCCTGTGACGCGTAGTCCGCCAGCGCGTTCGCGGCCGCCAGACGCTGGGCGTCCGTCGCCGTCGCGTCGCTAAAAAGGCGTTCCAAGTCCGGGCGCAGCCGACCTTCCAGTGGACGCAGCGCCCGCCGCAATTCCGGCTGGTACTCGGGGTTCGCCGACACCAGCTCGCGCGTCACGAACGCCAAGTCGCTCGCCTTCCACAACGATGGGGCCGACGCCGGCCCATACGCGGCCAGTGCCAACGCCGCGCCGAACCGGCGCCGAGCGTCGGCGCGGTCGTCGCCGAGCAGCTTCTTCAGTTCCGCTTTCACCGCCTCGAATCGCGCTGCCGGCAGCAAACGCAGCCGCTCGCGGATTGGAATCGCGTACGTGTATTTGCCCGTGAGCAATGCTTGGAGCAATGCCGACTCATGAGCCGCATCGCGCGCCACCAACGCCAGACTCGCATGCAACAACTTCTGAGGATCGGTGGCCGCCACGGCCGGTGGCGAACGGCTGGCCGTGTCGGTGGATGGAAAAAGTGGCTTGAGGTGCGCGTTCGCGAATCTGGGACTGCGATCGAGTTGCTGGGCGATGTCGACGAGCCGATCAGGATTGGCGCTCAGCAGCGACGTCGTCAAGCCGCCGATCCGTTGCCACTCGCGCGCTGTGAAAGCGGCCGTGCCGAGCACCATGACAAGGATCGTCGCCAGCGTGGCGCGCAATACGTGGACGAGTCCCGCCCGCCGCATCATCCGCCGCTGTGGTTCCGTCCAATCCCGCCGCTGAGTGAGCGTAGCGATCCGCAGGTATTCGCCGAGCGACGGCAGTTGACGGTTTTCCCGTTTGGCTTCCCAGGTGGCGGCGCGTTCTTCCAGCCGCAGTTCGGCCCGGCCGCGGCGCGTCTCCATCTGTTTTCGCGACAACCAGGTGCGTAGCGACGGGACGAGATAATCGTGGGTCAGCTGATAGCCGACCTTGTTGTTCGCGTCGTCGAACACTACCGTCATCAGACGCAGTTTGTCGCTGAGGATCCTCGTCAACTCGTCGAAGTCACTGGGGCGGCGAGCGTAATTGGCGGCCGCCATCAGATCTTCCGTCGAGCGGTTATGGCCTTTGATCTCGGCGCCGAGCGGCGGCAGAAGCGACTTGAGGACGCGTTGGGCCGCCTCCGCATGGCGCTTGTGAACCGGCGACGCGTCGCGGGCGGCGAACGATTCCTCCAGAAACGCCACCCCGACGCCGTCCGCGCCACCCACCTTGGCGAGCGTCTCGCGCGTCCAGTCGCGGCCGCGCATCAATTCGGCAAAGACCGACAGCCGCACGCTGACCACCTTGTTCTTCTCCGCCAAACTGGTCACCGCCGCGTTTAAGAACGCTGTCTGTTCGCTCGACAGCGGCAACGGAATCGCGGGCAGTTTGTCGTAAGCTTGGCCGAACAGCGTCAGCACTTTCCGCGCGTGCGACAAATCGAATAATGGCAAATGCTGCCAGTTGTCGCGTTCCCGAAGTTCAACGTTCAAGATGTTTAGGAAGTCGCGAATCGGCGTCCAATAATCATCGCGAACCATCAGGATCGCCTGTAAACGCACGCCGTCGCATTGACCCAGGGCGTCCCGCAGCACGGACGTCGAGTCCGCGCGGCGGGCGTAGAGCCATTGTTCAAACTGGTCGATAACGACGAGCACTTTCGCTTCGGCGGGTTGGGATGCGGCGGGCCGGGCTTCCGTGAGGTCGGATGCGGCGGGTGGCGAACACGCGTCCGTTGGCGCGCTTGCCAACCATTCCATCGATTCCACAAGGGTGAAATCATCCGGGATCGGTCGTCCCGCCTTGCGCAAGGCCGCCCTCAAGGCGCAAAGCAGTCGCGACTCGGTGTCGCCCTGCGTCGCCTCTAAATAGACGGCGGTCACGGACGGTCGAAGACGCGGCAGGATCCCGGCTTTCATCAAGGACGACTTGCCGCAACCGCTCGGCCCGGACAGCAGCCCCACAGGGACCTGCTGGGCCAGTTCGTCTTGCTCGATCCGTTCCTTCCAAAAGTTGATCGACGGCGGCAGAAGGTTGCGTTCCGGAATGCCGGGGAGCAGTTCCAGGAAGAAATCGGCGTCGCGACTGCCGAATGAATCCAGTCCCTTGGGGATGACACGGGGAGCGACCGCGATCGCGGCGGAATCGCGATTCGAAGCCGCTGAGCGGCCGATCGGTGATTCGACGGCCTGCTCGGCACGGGACAAGGGCTTTGATGGTGCGCTGGCAGTCGTGTTCGAAGGCGCGTTCGAAGGCGCATTTGAAGGCCCTCTGCCAGGGTTGGTGTCAGCGTTCGCGATCGGATCGGTGCGACGGCCGCCCTCGGACGGGGAAGGTTCGCCCGGTGTCACAGGTCCACCCGGGCCTGGGCCGGAACCGCCGGTACCAGCGCCGCCGTTGCCGCCTGTGCCGTGGCCGCCTGTGTTCCGGCCACCTGTGCCAGTGCCGGCGGTGCCACCGACGTCTGGCGCGGGGGTGGCGGGCGCGGCCGCGTTGGCGGGAATTCGGCCACGGTGTTGCGCGGGTGCGTCGCGCCACGTGCGGAGGTCGCGTTCCAGATCGCGCGCCGTGCCGTATCGGTCGGCTTTGAGTTTTTCGAGGCACCGGAGCGTGATCCGTTCAAGCTCTTCGGGGATTCCGGGACGGATTTGGCGTGGCGGCTGCGGAGCGGCGTCTTTAATGGCCGCGAAGATATCGTGCTGGTGGGCGCCATCGAACGGCAGTTGCCCCGTGAGCAATTGGTACAAAGTAGCGCCAAGCGCCCAGATGTCGGTGCGAGCATCGATCTTTCGCGTTTCGCCCCGTACTTGCTCGGGCGCCATGTATGGAACGGTTCCCGCCAGGAGCCCTTCCTCCCGCGTCCGCTCGTTGACGCGCAGCGCGAGGCCAAAGTCGAGCACATAAGGCCGGTCTTCGCCATCCACAAGAATGTTGTCAGGCTTGAGATCGCGATGAAACAGGCTCTTCGCATGGGGAACCGCGAGCACCGCCGCGATGTCCGCGAGCATCGCGGCGAGCTTGTCGTACGCGTCCGGCAAATCCTGATGCCGTTTCCACCACCGGGAAAGACTCGTGCCCGGAATGTACTGCTGAACGACGCAGACCGTCGGCCGATCTTGGACAACGAGCTCGAAAATCTGATGGATGGTCGGAATGCCGCGTTCATTGAGCTGAGCGACTTTGCTGGCTTCTTCGCGGAACCGCGCGATCTGATCCGTGCCCCAGACAATGTCGGGCCGGGGCAGCTTCAAGGCCACTCGGCGGTTGTCCAGCGTGGTTTCGCGGGCGAGCAGCACAACCCCGAAGCCGCCACGACCCAGCTCGCGTTCGATCACATATCTTCCGTCCAGGCACGTCCCAGGTGCGAACGGCATGAGCTTGTCGAGCTGCGAAGACCCCGGCTGCGGATCCGAGTGCTGCGTAGTTGGCTGCAGCGAAACAGCCTGCTGTGGAGCCGGCTGCTGTGGAGCCGGCTGTGGCGAATGCTGTGGAGACGGCGCTGGAGCGTTGGGAGAAGCGATCGTCGGCAATTCACGTTTTGATAATTCTTGAGCCATGGTTATACCGAGGCATGTCGATGGATGTCGGCACCAAGTCGCGTCCAGCTCGAGCGTCTG
>CAIXSC010000725.1 GCA_903921945.1 uncultured Planctomycetaceae bacterium | reverse complement strand
GTTTATGAGCGCGGAGAGCGGCGTTATCACCTGCCTTCGAGCGAGCGACGGCGAAGAGGTGTGGCAGAAGCGGATTGGCGGTTCGTTCACCGCCTCGCCTATTTCCACAGCGGACCGACTCTATTTTTTTAACGAAAACGGGGAGACGTCCGTGGTCGCGGCCAGCGCCGAATACCAACTGTTGGCGACCAACAAGCTGGCCCAAGGCTGTATGGCGTCGCCGGCGGTGGCGGGCGACTCGCTGATCATTCGCACCACGGAAAACCTGTACCGCATCGATCCCTAGCCCCACGTCCTCTCCACGATCGCATCGCCAATCGGCGATCCTCGGACCAACGCGTTATCGGCCGCCGCGCGATGTGCTCAACGCGGGTCAACATTGCCTTCGAGTCCATTATCAGGACGGGCGAAGGCGTCTTCCGGGAGCGGGCGGCCATGGGTCTCGGGGATGAAACAGGCCAAGATGAGCGAGACGATCGACAACCCCGCCAACACCGAGAATAACGTCGCGTAAGCGGCGGGCGGATATCGGACAGCGTTTTCGAGCACGACAGCTTGACGGCGGAAGAGATCCAACACGACACCGCTCAGACTGACCAACAACGCGACCCCCGCGTACGCCAACCCGTTGTACATCGCGATCGCCGCGCCGATCGCGCTCGGACGATTCAACTCCTTCATCGCGGCGTTGCCCGCCGGGGCGGCGGCCGTCGAGGCGGCGAGCAACGTGTAGCACAGCAAAAAGTGCCATGCGGGTGCGTCGAGCAAGACGCCTGCCACCAACGCCACATTCGCAAGCAATAACGCCAGACTGTTCATGAGCAAATGCGGCTTGCGCCGATTGCCGGTCAATCGCAGCAATGGGCCGGCGGCCAGCATCAGACCGGCGCTCGTCGCCATCATCGCCATCGTGAACGTGGCGCCTCGAGCCGAAGTCAGGCCCGCGTAGTCCTGCAAGAACTTTTTGCCAATCGCCGCCTGCATCACAAAGTACGACGGGTAATTGATCAGACTTACCGCCAACAGACAGCGGCTGCGACGGTTCACCAGCACATCCCACAAAGGCCGCAGCGACAACCGGCGGTCGGCGGGTTGGAAATGCGTTAATCCGCGTAGCGTGAGGAACGCGACGACCCACGCGATCGCGATCGCCAACGACACGCCGGCCAACGACATCCGCCAACCATAGCTGGCAACAATCCGCTCGAAAGGCAACATCGCGAAGATGCCACCCGAATACCCGAAAAACAATGCGATTCCGAGCGCGACCGGAAAGCGGCGATGGCCGAATAGCAGATCCAGTTCTTTGATGATGCACAAATACATGAAGCTCGCGCCAAACCCGGTCACCGCGCGACTAAGGTACAGTTCCGACCGGCTTGTGGCCCACGGAAACCACGCGGCGCCGACGACCATCAACGCGCTGCCCACCAGCAACGTCTTCGTCCCGCCATACCGGTCCGCAGACAAGCCAACGAACAGTTGCATCGCCGCGTAGATGTACAGGTAGATCGAACCGAGCGCCGTTACGGCGGACGCCGACAACCCGAGGTCGGATTGCAGTTCGTCGAAAATCGTCCCCGGGATCGCCGTTCGCAGGAAGAACGAAAAGAAGTAGAGCGACACCATGGCCGCCATCGCCGACAAGGCGCGAAGCGGCGAAAGAGGCCGGCTTTCATCAAGATGCGACGCCATGAAGCGGCCCGTCTGAAGATGCGGCTCGTCCGAAGAAACGGCTCATCCGAAGAAACGGCTCATCGAAGAAACGGCTCATCGAAGAGCGGCTCGTCCGAGGAAGCGGCGAAAGCGTTCCGAGTGCTCGCGGGATCGGTCCCCTTAAGGAGTCCGCGCTAAACCTCGAAGCACGTCGCGGGCGACCAAGCCGATCGCTTTTGGCTCCCCCTGTTCACTCAGCTTTTCCACCTCCGAGCGAATCGCCCGAGTGTCGTCGGTCTGTGACTTCTCGTCCAACTGATCGAGTAGCTGACCAGCCGCTCGCAGTCCGTTCACCATCACGCTGAGCCGCTTCGCCTCGCGGTTCGAATCGATCGTTTCCCCCTTGACCGATTCCTGGTTATTGGGGTCGAGCATGGCTAAGAGGACGCGAGCGCAGCGTGGATCGCCCTGCCGTGCCAACCCTGTCGCCGCGTTGTAGCGAGCATTCGGGTAGGAGTCGTCGAGAAGTTGGACCAGCCGGTCACGGGCGGCGTCGCCACCGAGCACTCCGAGCACAAAGCCGGCTCGGGAACGGAGCTCGGCGTATAACCCCTCGGTATCTTGGCTTGGAGCGACGGCCTGTGAACATTCGAGCACGGTGTCCACGAAGCCGTCGGCATCGCGTGCTTTGTCGGGACCGATGTTGTTGGCCAGGACCGCCAACGCCTCGAGCGCCGACACCCGCACGCGCACTTCCTCGATCGATTTCTCGCGCTTGGCCGCTTCGAGCAACGTCGGTAAACCGGCATCAACACGAAACTCGCCGAGAATGCGGCACAAATACACTCGCAAGCTGACGCGAGCATCATCCGCCAAGCCGGAATCGAGTTCCACGCGCAGGACGCCGGCGAGTTCCCGAGCGAGGTCGGCATCATCGCGCAGTCCGTCGTATTTGGGGTCTTGCAGTTGGTTGGCGAGCGACACGGCCTTTTGCCAGCTTGAGTTGTTCAGTTTCTTAAGGTCGCGCACCAGTTCCCGCGGATCGCTTCCCGCGCTGGCCAGCCAACTGAACATGAACCACACGGCGACGATGACGCTGACGATCATCATCGGGATGAGGAACAGTTGCAGCAGGAACCCTGCGTTGGGCGGTTGCACAGCTGGCAACACGTCCTCCGGGGATGAGGGGCGTGTCGCCCCCGCCTTCCGCTCCGCATCGGAACCGCTTGACATACTTCACCTTCGGGAAATCAAACCGGCACTGGTCGGCGGCGCGTTATGCCGCTCGGGCCCAGCGTTCTCTGTATGCAGTGTAGGAGCCGACTTGCCGAACCAAAAGGGGCACCCGTCCGGCGTTAGGGAACCGGCGCCATGCCGGGCTTCCCCCGCGGCCTTCACTCCGTAAAGTGGAGACTTATGAAGCTGCTCGACCTAACCCTGCCGACCCCGGCTGAAAATCTGGCACTGGACGAAGCCTTGTTGGAAGAGGCCGACGCCGGCACCGGTCCGGATCGGGTGCTACGGCTTTGGGAATCTCCCGAGCTGGCGGTGATCCTCGGTCGATCGTGCCGCTTTCGCGAGGAAACGCACTGGGACGACTGCGTGGCGGCGGGTGTCCCCGTGTTGCGGCGGCCAAGCGGTGGAGGCACTGTGGTGATCGGCCCAGGTTGCTTGATGTACACCGTGCTGCTTCCGTACGACGCCCACCCGCGACTGTCGATGATCGAGGTCGCCCATGAGTATGTCTTGTCCCGAGTCCGCAACGCGCTCGAAACGCTATCGTCGGGTGTCGAGATGCGCGGCACTAGCGACTTGGCGGTCGACGGCCGCAAATTTTCCGGCAACAGCCTGCGGTGCAAGCGAGCCCACCTGCTCTATCACGGCACGCTCCTATACGCGTTTCCGCTCGAAGAGGTCGCTCGATGGCTAGCTCCACCTCCCCGCCAGCCCGATTACCGCGGGGGACGCCCGCACGGCGATTTCATCCGCAATCTCACGATCGATCCGGCCGCCTTGCGCGCGGCGCTCGCTGACGCTTGGCAAGCCCGCGAACCGCTCGATCGATGGCCCCGGGAACTGACCGCGCAACTGGTCGCCGAACGCTACGCTCGCGACGCCTGGAATCAGCGGCTTTGATGAATTCGCACACATGCTCGCATTCGACAGGCTCGCGACGGACAAGATGT
>CAIXSC010000724.1 GCA_903921945.1 uncultured Planctomycetaceae bacterium | reverse complement strand
GCCTTTGGCCGCCGCGTGCTCGTGGATCGACGTGGCAAAGGAGCCGGGGCAGCCGTCTCGACGCGATCAGTCCCAACATGAATTGTCTCGACGCGATCAGTCACAACGCGATCAAACTCAACGCGATGAAACTCCACGCGATCACACTCGACGGATGCCGCCGCCGGGATTAGCCGTCGGGATTAGCCGCCGCGGACCCAAAGCGTCGCCAAGTAACCAAGGAGCGGGAAGAGTATGAAAATCGAGCCGTACGTGAAGAGGGTCGTCCACGCATGGCGGGGCCAGCGGGCCATAATCGCATTCCTCGGTTCAGGTTGTTCGTCGGGCCTAGGCCCAAGTGAAGCACGCTCACATCGTACCAAAGAGGCCTTCGTCATGCAGTTCGTGAGGATGAATAACGCCACGCGGTGCGCGCTTCGCTCCGCCCTGGTTGCAACTCTCTGGTTTGCTGGTTCCCTAGTGGTCGACCTGTGCGCGCCATGCGTTCGCGTGGGAATCGCTCATGAGCCACCCGCAGCCGTCCCTGGCGAAACCGCGAGTCGCGACGCGGTGGATTGGCTGGGGGGGAGCCGTCTGGTACGCGCGGCTGCCGAACCGGCGCGCCAACATCTGGAACGGTCGGATCTGTTCACGCGGGCGCTCAGTCCGTTCGATCGGATGAGCCGGTTGGGACAGGGAAGCGATCCGGGCGAGGAGGCCGTGCGACGCTTCGCGGGCTCGCAGGCGATCGCCTGGAGCGATGCGGATTGGAAACGGCTGGTTGCTGCCGCGACGTCTTTGCGTCGGCGATTGGAGGGACTCCCTGGTCTGCCTTGGCCGAAAGAGGTGTTGATGATTCAGACGACCGGAAAAGAGGAAGGTGGCGCGGCCTATTGTCGCGGAGCGGCGGTGATTCTGCCCGTGTCGGTCGCTGGTCGGCCGGCCGAAAGCTTGGAACGCCTGCTCGCGCACGAACTGTTTCATGTGCTGAGCAACCAAAATCCCGAGTGGCGCCGCCGCGTTTACAGCGCGATCGGTTTCGAGCCGTGCCCCGAGATTCCCCTGCCGGATAGCTTGAGGGACCGAAAGATCACGAATCCCGACGGTCCGCTGGTCGATTGCCGTTTAGAGTTGTCGATCGCGGGCGCGGCGGTGCATGTGGCCCCGGTTTTGCTTGCCAACGCGCCGTACGACGCGACGAAGGGCGGGTCGTTCTTTCCCTACCTCACCTTTCGGCTCATCGAAATCGAACCGGCCGGCGACGGTGCCTGGCGGGTCGCCTTGCGCGATGGACAGCCCCGGCTGTTGGACCCTCAAACCACTCCCGCCTATTTCGAGCGTATCGGGCGCAATACCAAATACATCATCCACCCTGACGAGATCCTGGCGGACAATTTTACCCTGTTAGTCTTTGGAGCCGAAAAACCCACCTCACCCGCTGTTCTCGCCGCGCTGCGGGAGCGACTCGGACCAGTCGCCGAGGACGCCCCGCGAAAGACCCTACCGCCCAAGTAAGCGGACACCGGAAGCGCCCAACGCTTGGCGATCGCTTACGGTTTGCCTGGGTGGAAAGCCACGGCGCACTTGAGTTGCTTGATACGTTTGAGTTCGTCGAGTGTGACCTTGATGCGGCGAATCGTCTTCAATTCCGGATAGAAGCCAACCGACCAGCCGTAACCGCTCGGCTTCACCGCCAACGCGTAAGGGGAAACATACAGGTTCAGCGAGGTGTTGTTGTCTTGGGTGTCCCGTCTGCGATTGGCGAGCCATGCCGAAACGTTGGTGTAGTTCAACGATCCTTGCATGCCGCCCAAGTCACGCGGAAACACGTGACGCAGGAATGGCGGCGCCCCGTCGGACGAATGACCGTAAGAATAGGTCACATCTTTGCCAGCGAGCAGCTCGACGTCGTCTTCGGTGACCAACTGACCGTCCTCGTCAAGCGCGGAGACGGTCACCATCGTGCGGCCGCCACCGCGACGGATCGAATCGGGGTCGATCGGCGTCCGCGACAGCAGGTAGTCGTCGATGGTCGATGTTTCCAAGGCGGCAATAATCGGCTGCGGGTCGCATTCGACAACATAGCCGTTCCATTTGAGCACGGTATGTGTGGCATTATTGAAAGAGTTGACCCAGATGCACCACTGGTTGGCGGACGCGACCCGCGGACCGCCCAGCTGCGGGTGGTTGCGAGTGAAAAAACCGCCCGCCTCGGTGCGGCTCTGCCCAGGTTCCGCCTTCAAGAGCGTGGCGTCTTTGGCGACAGCGATCTTGTCGAGCGTTTCTTCGAGGCGTTTGACGAACGCTCCGTACGCGGCGCGGTCGACGCGGACGATCACGCGAGTCACGATCTCCGACTTGTCCTTGTCAAAATCCGGTTCGCCGTCGATCTCGGCCGTCAGTAGCCGGGGAAGGTCGGCAAGCGCTTTGGACACCAATTTGCCCGTATCATTCTTCGCTTCCAATTCAGTGACGGCGCGGGCGAAGAGGCTCTTGCCGTCGACCGTTTTGAGCGAAATGTTCGCCGCTTTCAGGCGTTCGACGAGCGATTTCCGTTCAACCTGGGCTTTAATCTTCAATCGCACCAAGCCGCCCTGCTGCTTGAGCGAACCGGGCACCTGCTCGAATTTCGTCACGAACCCGTCGCTGTAGGTCAGCACCTTGTCTTCCACCAGTTGGTCGTTCCGGACCAGCGTGTCGGCATCGACGACAAGTCCGACCGCTTGTCGCACCGCGTTGCGGAACGCGTCCTTTTGGGCCTCGTCGACATTCAGGCCCGCGCCATCGGCAACAATCGAAAATCCGCTCGCATTCGCGGTCGTACCTGAATTGGCTGGAGAGCCCGTATCGCCGGAATCGCCCGCTTTGGTCATCGGAGCGGCGCCACCTCGCGCGTCCTCCTCTTCGAATGGCGGCGCTTCGGCGGGTGACGCCTCCGTCTTCTGACGCACGTAGCGGCGGTCGGCTTCGCTGAGACGGTCGAGCGGGATCCGGGCAATCCGGCCGTCTTCACGACGCAACCGCACGACTCCGTCCACAAGCTCGACGAATTCGGCGACGACCGAGTACTTGCCGTCCGAGTTAGTCCACTTCCGGCTTTCCTCGGCCAGCGTCGCGCCGGCGCTCAGCCAAGTCGCGACAAAGGCGGCCGTCAAGGCGGACTGAAACCCGATGCGAACGCGAGCGTCGGGCATGGCGTTCCCTCCAGAAAAAATCACGGTTCAAGCTCGAAAGGATTCTGGTCGTCTTTATTGGCCGCCGGGACGCTGTCCGCTTTCGCGGCCGGCGTTCCCGGAAACGCCGAAGCCGAAGTCGGAGCCGAAGTCGAAGCCGAAGTCGGAGCCGGACCGGCTTCATCCTCCATTTCAAACGGATTGACCGCGTCGTCGCCGACAGGCGGCGCACTCGCCGAGATAGCGGGTGGGCCGGCCACGCCGAGCCAGCGGATCTGTTCCTCGTGCAGTTCCGGGACGAACTCCACCAACCAACCGTTGGGAGGCGCGTGCCACTCCGCGAATGTCACCGGGCCAACACCGACCGCTAGCCAAAGACACCACCAAGCGAGGATCGCGAGTCCGCTCGTTTCGTCTTCCCGCAATCGGCGGTCGCTCAGGGTGAAGTAGGTCTTGGTCGTGCGAACGACGTAGGTCGCGAACACCAAGGCGGCGAGCACGGCAACCACCACGGGCAACGCCGCCAAGACCTCGCGGCCGACGACCGGCTTTACGAGGCTGAGTAGCGGTGCCAGCAAAATCGCGGCGGCAAGCCCGAACGCCAACGGTCCGCGGGTTTGGCGAAAATGCCCGCGGAGGTAGGCGAACCAGCCGATCGGTCGCGAGTCGGCAGTCGGTAAATCGGCAGGGCCCGGGTAACGCGGCATGGCGGCAACGACCGGTTAGATTTCCTGTTCGCCAGGCACCACGAATGGCTGACGGTATTCGCGAGTCAAAAAGGCGTTGGCAGCCGCGTTGTCGCCGAAATTCTCCTTGGTGGAATCCGGGTGCAGGAGCATGCCTAGAGTCAAGTGAGTGGTCGCTGTGTCGACGTTATTCTCCCCGAGATGTTTCACGGTGCGTTGCAACGTCTCCTGGACGTCGTCGTGGACTTTCAGTTGGGACAACGCCGCGCTGATATCGGCGATCGGCGCCGGCTTGCCGAGCCTCCAGGAGATGTTGCCGGCATGGCACAACGCGGTCGATTGATGGCCTTCCAGGATCGGCGCGTTGAGCGACTCGGATTTACGGCTCCGCACCGCGTTGATGAAGTTGGCGAAATGGTTTTCGGACGGCCGTTTCGCCTCGAAGGCGCGGACCAGTTTGCCGTCGCGATCGAACAACGAAGTGGCGGCGATCGAGCCCTCTGTGCCGTGGAATAGCCAGCCGCCGCCAAAACCGGGGCGGAAGGGCGCGGTCTTCAGGCCACGCGTCTCCGAGACGATCGTCTTGTCGCCAAAATCGAACACGCACACTTGCGTGTTGGGCGTGTCGCCAGCGTCTTCGTAGCCGACACGTCCACCGTAGCTGATGACCGCATTGCCCAGGCCGGTCAAGCCGAGACCCCAGCGGCAGATGTCGATCGAATGAATGTTGTTGTTGCCCAATTCGCCATTCCCGGTCCGCCAGTCCCAGTGCCAATCGTAATGGAACGTCCGGCGTTGGAGCGGACTGAGGGGCGCGGGGCCGGCCCACAGGTTGTAATCGACATTGTCAGGTACTTTGTACTCGCCCTTCGGGCCGATCGAACCGCGCAGGCCGTAAATGATGCTGCGGGCAAGTTTCACGTCGCCAAGCTTGCCGGCTTTCATGTATTCGACAGCTTCAGCCAACGCCATATTGGAACGGTTCTGCGTGCCGCCTTGGCAGATCCGGCCCGTCTTCTTGGCCACCTGGACAATCCGGCGGCCCTCGCTGATGTTGTGGCTCACCGGCTTCTCGACATAGGCGTCTTTGCCCGCCTGCATGGCCCAAATGGCGGCGAGTGCATGCCAGTGGTTGGGCGTGGCGATGAACACCGCGTCGACCTGCTTGTCATCAAACGCCTTCCGCATGTCCTGAATTGCTTGCGGTGCTTTGCTTTGCTGGCTCTCCACGGTCGCCGCCAGTTGAGCGGCCAGATCGCGATCGGGATCGCATACGTAGGCGATCTCCACGTCGGGAACTTTGCTCAATTCGGCAACATGTTGCTTACCGCGAATGCGGCAGCCGAGGACGGCGACTCGAACACGATTCGACGGGCTGCCCGTCGACTTCTCCTCCGCGAGCACCGGGGTGGTCGCACCCGCGGCAGCGGCGGCGGCCGCCGCCGTGGCGAGCATCGAATCTTCCAAAAAACGACGGCGGCTGAGCCAGTTCATCGCAAGCTCCTGAGCGAATGGAAAAAGTGGTATTGAAGGGAACCGAATCCCGCTGGTGGGATCACGACACGATTGAAGGATAACAGTTGGAACGCGAACACGAGCGACGATTTCCCGCCGGCTTGGTGTGACCGCGACGCGACACCAACAGCACGGGAGCCGCGACCACGCGTCGCCAACGGCTATTGTTTGAGCTTTTCCGCGGCGGCGGCTTTGGCCTTGGCCATGACGTCCGCGAT
>CAIXSC010000723.1 GCA_903921945.1 uncultured Planctomycetaceae bacterium | reverse complement strand
GATTTATCACGCCTTGAACCGAGGCAATGCCCGGTCGACCATTTTCCACAAACCGGAGGACTACGAAGCCCTCGAGTAGATCCTCGCCGAGGGACTGACGCGTTACGACTGCCGGATTCTGGCTTACCAGCAATGCCCAACCACTGGCATTTTGTGTTGCAGCCCACGGAAGATGGAGGCATAAGCAACTTCCTGCGGTGGGTTTCACTTTTTGTTGGTCTGCCGGCACGTCGAACGAAGCGACTTGCGGGCCGGACTGGTCCACCGCGTTGGACCGAGCGGGTCAACAGGCCGCTGACCGCCACGGAACTCAAGGCCGTTCGCAACAGTGTCAATCGGGGCTCGCCCTTTGGAGATGAGAATTGGGTCCAGGCAATCGCGCGGCACCTGAACCTCCAGTCACCCCTCCTCCCCCGCGGAAGACCCAAAAAAAAGAGTCCTGACACCTTTTCGTCCTCGCCTTTTTGATCACGGTCGCGGGTCAAGGGGGCCGTCCGGTGGAGCATGGAGCCGCTGCCAGGCGATTCCGAGTTCCTCGAGTCGCGAGTGGATCTGGCTGAGTTCCAGTGGCGAACCGGTCTCGATCGCCCGCCGAGCCTCCATGTCGATCGTCTCCACGATCTCTGCGTTGATCCTCGCATTGACCAATCGCACGCGAATCGCGTCCGCGATTGGTGCTGTAACCAAGTTCGTATCCGCGATCGGTTCTGGAGCGGGCATGCCACGCGGCGGGGCCTGGAGTCGTTGCCAAGAAACGCCCAGCGCTTCGAGCCGCGCAAGGACCTGCCGCAACTCGAGCGGTGAACCGCTTTTGATCGCTTTTCGAGCTTCGCCGTCGATTGATTCCACAACTTCCGATGTCACGCCAGCATGCGACAACCTGGCGAGTATCGCGTCGGCGATCGGCTCGGTGACCACAATCGACGAAACTTCCGAAGGCTGTCCCGCTTGTCCCGGCGGTTCTATGCGTGCTCGTTGCGCGCTGGCTGGTTGACCGTCATCCACGGTCGGCGTCGTGGTGCCTGCCTGCGAAGAAGCCATTTCGTCCATCGTGGTAACCAATTCGGATCGCCACAGTTTCGCCTTCGCGGATCGTGGCGCGAATGTGCCGAAAACGATCAGTCCCGATAGACAGACGGCTGTCACCGCGGCTGCCAGAAGTCGCGCGGGCGAATTGGGCGTCTCCTGAACACCAACGAGTCGCCGAATGCGGTCCAAGAGACAGCCTCCGCTCGAGGCCATGGAAAACGCGGGCGACGCACGCCATTCCTCCAAGGCGAGCAGTGCCTGTGCGTACGAAAGCCGCGAACCCGAACGGTTCGACTCGAGCACACGCACGGACAGTTCATCCACGCAGTACTCGCGTTCGGCGCGAATCCGCGCTGAAATCCACCACGCTGCCGGATGATGGTAAAACAAAACTTCGATACAAGCTTGCAGATAGTTCACCAGCACATCAAGGCGGCGAACGTGCGCCAACTCGTGGGCAATAATTGCGTCCATGACCTGCGGTGCCATGCCCGTCAATGCCGACGACGGCCACAGGATCACCGGTTTTAACCAGCCCATAACGACCGGCGAGTCGATCGAATCGGACACCAGAAATCGGACGACGCGATCAATTCCGAGCGTTTGACGCCCACGCTCCACGCGGTCCTGCCATGAAGTATCGTCCGCGGATTTCGCCCGAATTAGAACGCTGCGAGTGAGGAACCAGGATACCAACAACCTTAGCGCTGCCAGTAATGCTCCCACACTCCAACTAACGCAGGCCGCCGGCAACCACGGCTCGATCGGCGACACCAGATCCAAGGAAGGCAACTCGCGGGCGGCGATCGTTCGACTGGTCGCGTTGACCTCGACAGTCAAGTAAGTGCAGACAGATAGAGTAGGTAGCGCGAGAAGCGCGATCAGCGAAAGCAGGTAACGAGCGTTCACGTGAACTGTCGAGTGGCGGGGGAGCATGCGCAACGACATCGCCAAAATCGCGGCAACGCAGACGCCTTGCCAGATCGAGTGGTAGCAAACCCAGCCGATCCGAGTCACCACCTCAGACATGGTCGAGTCGAGAAAAGGCAAGCCGATAAACATTCTGGGCATGAGCTGCACTCTTCCGGCATCAGGAACGCTCGAAACAATCAACCGTCGGACTTTTGGGCCTTGGCTGCGGCGTCGCGTTCGAGCTTATCCAGCAGTCCGCGAATCTCGTTGAGTTCCTCCGGCGAGGACTTACCGCCGGACAACGCGTGCAGCACTAATTGGGCTGCGGCACCGCCAAAGGCCCGCTCTACGAGATCGTCGACCAATTGTTTTTGCGTATGCGGCCGCGGAACGGCAGACCGATACAGGTGCGCGCGACCACTTACGTCGCGGTACACAAGCCCTTTCTCCGTCATGATCTGCAAGAGCTTCAAGACCGTCGTGTACGCGACCGAGCGGCCTGTTTGGCTAAACACCTCATGCACATCGCGAACCATGCAAGGTTCGTGTTCCCACAGTACCCGTAGGATTTCCAGCTCTGAGTCGGTAGGCAACGCTGGGGATATCAACGGGATGTCTTTCACGACGACGTGAGTTGGAAATCTCGAATCCGCGGCTAAACAGGCCCTGTCAAGGGTAGGCAACCCTATCGACCAAGAAGTTCTTCGAGGCGGGTGCGAACCTGGAGCATTTCCAAGGGCCGGCCGGCGTCGAT
>CAIXSC010000722.1 GCA_903921945.1 uncultured Planctomycetaceae bacterium | reverse complement strand
GAAAAGGCGTTCCAAGTCCGGGCGCAGCCGACCTTCCAGCGGACGCAGCGCCCGCCGCAATTCCGGCTGGTAATCGGGATACGCCGACACCAGCTCGCGCGTCACGAACGCCAAGTCGCTCGCCTTCCAAATCGATAGGTCCGACGCGGGCACATACGCGGCTAGTGCCAAGGCCGCGCCGAACCGGCGCCGAGCGTCAACGCGGTCGTCGCCGAGCAGCCTCTTCAGTTCCGCTTGCACCGCCTGGAATTGCGCTGCCGGCAGCAATCGCAGCCGCTCGCGGATCGGAATCGCGTAGGTTAGTTTTCCCGTGAGCAATACTTCGAGCAATGCCGACTCGTGAGCGGGGTCGCGCGCCACCAATGCGAGACGCGCGTGCAGCAACTTCTGCGGGTCGGTGGCCGCTACAGTCGGTGGCAAACGGTTGGCTGCGTCCGTGGATGGAACAAGTGGCTTGAGGAGCGCGTCCGCGAATCTGGGACTGCGGTCGAGTTGCTGGGCGATGTCGAGGATCTGGTAGGGATTGGCGCTCAGCAGCGACGTCGTCAGGCCGCTGATCCGCTGCCACTCGCGCGCCGTGAAGGCGACCGTGCCGAGCAGGATGACAAGGCTCATCGACAGCGTGGCGCGTAATACGTGGACGAATCCCGCCCGCCGCATCATCCGCTGCTGCGACTCGGTCCAATCCGGCCGCTTTGTGAGCGTGGCGATCCGCAGGTACTCGCCGAGCGACGGCAATTGGCGGTTCTCTTTTTTGATAGTCCAGGTGGCGGCTCGTTCTTCCAGCCGCAGTTCAGCGCGGCCGCGGCGCGTCTCCCGCTGCTTCCGCGCCAGCCATTCCCGCAGCGATGGAACCAGGTAGTCATGGGTCAGTTGATACCCGAGACTCGCTTGCGTATCGTCCACCGCAGGGGTGATCAGGCGCAGGTCTTCGTCCAGGATCTTGAGCAGTTCGGCGAAGTCAGCTGGTGGACGATTCGCGTATTCGGCGGCGGCGGCCAGTTCCTGGTCCGTGCGGCGATGGCCTTTCATGTCGGCTCCGATCGGTGGTAGCAACGCCTTGAGGACCCGCTGAGCCGCTTGGCGGTGACGCCTGCGGGTAGGCAAGGCGTCGACCGCATCGAACGCCTCTTCCAGGAACGCCACGCCGACCCCCGCAGCGCCGCCAAATCGCGCGAGGGTGGCGGGCGTCCACGACCGGCCGCTCATCAAATCCGCGAATACCGACAACCGAACACTGACCACCTTTTCCTTTTCCGCCAATTGCGAAATGGCCGCGTCGATAAAGGCGTGCTGCTCGGGCGTGATTTGAGAGGGTTCAGCAGGCAACACGCCATACGCTTGGCCGAATAACATGAGCACCTTGCGGGCGTGAGCAAGGTCGAAGAGCTGCACGGATTGGCAGTTCTGCCCCACGATCAGTCTGGAATCCAAGGCGATGAAAAAATCGTGGGCCGGCATCCAGTAATCGTTTCGAACCAAGACGATCGCCTGCAATCGCCGGCCGTCGCACTGCCGCAGCGATTTGAGAAGTTCGGACTGGTCTTTGTCGCCACCTTGAGCATGTAGCCACTGTTCGAACTGATCGATGACCACAAGCGTTTTTTCCGGGGGCCGCATCCACTGGCCTCGCTGCAAACCGGCCATCGCTTCGAATAACGAAATGTCGACCGGCATGGCGGGGAAACGCTGCCGCAACAATCCCAGCAGTTGCCGTTCGGTGCCATCCGTCGTCGCTTCGAGATACACGACGATCACGCGTGCATCGAGTCGCGGTAGCAGACCGGCTTTCATTAACGACGACTTGCCGCAACCGCTCAGCCCAAACACCAAGCCCACCGGCACCCGCAGTTCTTCCGACGGCGATTCGATCCGCCGCTTCCAGAAATCGATCGACGCCGGCAGTCCGTTGCGTTCCCTCCGGCCGGGCAACAGTTCGAGAAAAAACGACGAGTCTTCAGCGATGAACGAACGCAACCCGCGCGGAATGAGTCGCGCCCGCGGATCGTCCGCCGATGCCTGATTGGCCGACAGTGCCGGGTCGGGAGGCCGGGCCGGGTCGGGAGGCCGGGCCGGGTCGTGAGGCCGGGCCGGGTCGTGAGGCCGGGCCGGGTCGCTTGCTCGGGCCGCGTGCGGTGTCTGTGCGGGGGCGGCGGCTCGCAGGGGCGCCTCGCGCCAACTCCGTAACTCGCGCGCCAAGTCCAGCGCCGTTTGATAGCGATTGTCGATCGCTTTGCTCAAGCACTTGTGACAGATGCGGTCCAGTTCTTGCGGGATGCTATCGACGATCTGGCGTAGTGGAATGGGCTCCACCATCCGAATCGCCCGTAGCACGTCTTCCACGTTACTACCAAG
>CAIXSC010000721.1 GCA_903921945.1 uncultured Planctomycetaceae bacterium | reverse complement strand
TGTAGCCTGCGAACATCTAGCCGGCGAACGTTTCGCCGCACGCACGTTTGGCCGCACGAACGATTGGCCGGGGAACTTCCAGTCCCCGAGCCTATGGCCCGCGAGCGTTTAGCCGCTAATACGCGATCAGGTTGCGTGTTCGCGCCAGGCATTGCGACCGGCACCACGGTGCCAGATTCGATGTTTGGGTAAATCCAGAGCGGCGGACCCCGAGTCCGTCCGCGGCAAGCGGAGGGCGAACGCCCGTGTCTCTCGCCGAGTGTTTTCGGCGCACGCTTTCTGGATGTTCGGCCTACCGCATCTTGGGCATTCTCGTCCGCTCCATTCTCCGCCATGCCTAGTGGGCTTCTGGGCTCCGTTACATCCGCCAACCCGCGCAATCGGTCGCTTCCCGGTGCGGCTTATGCGCGACATACCCACGGTGACGTCTCGGGGCGCATGGTCGCGCGTGTCACTCGGCCTCTGACGATTGTTGCGCGAACACCAGTCCGTCCGCTGGCGCCGCGAATCGCGGTCGCACTGTTTAGCTCGACGTGACACTATTAGCGCGGTCATGACTGTTCGCCCGGAAGCTCCTGTTGTCATATTTGCAATTCTTAGCGCTGTGGCAATTGGCGGATCGGAAGCGCCGTCCGGAGCGAAAGCCAATCCTGGCGCGGTCGCTCATGAAACGCGTCGTGTCCGCTCTGTGCGACGCTTGCGAGCTATCCGGCGATTAACGCAAAGGCGCCGCGCGACGCCTGTTCCAACAACGCCATTGGCGACTGCGAACACCGGTTCTTGGGGTGCTTCCTGCCTTAGCGAATGCAACTTCGCGATTCTTGAATTCCTTTTCGCGATTCATGTTTTGGGAATATGGCCGCATCGTTGGCGGACGATTGCTATTCCCACGTGACAGAGGACTGGCGTGCGACCGGGCTCGAATGGCCCGCTTGTTTCGCGTGGCCGGTGCTTCCTCAGCTCACCCGCGTGCGTTTCCTCTTCGACTCGCTCGCTAACGGATTTTTCTGATCTTGCAAAGGAGTCTCGCGATGAGAAGGCTATTCGGCCCACGGACATTCTGCGCGCTGTGGGCATTGTTGGTCGCCGCGCCCGCCGCCGCCCAAACCTATAACTATCCCAGTTCTTCGCCCGCCGCCGCCCCGCGGTCATCTTCGTACGACTTCGGTTTCGCCACGCCGGCGACTCGGCAGGTCAGCCACGACGAGGCCGAAGCCCCGCAGATGCTCGAACCCGACTATGTCGGCACTTCCTATCATGCCCAGCAGGGACAATCCCCAACGCTGGCGTTGGAACCCAGGCCGGCTCCCGTCGACGAAGGCAGCCCGTACCAAGACGCGATGAAAGACGGATGGGACACCTGCACGTCCTGTTTGCCCGCCCCGCGTTGGTTCGGTTCGGCCGGGGCCGTGGTGTTGAGCCGCGCCGATCGCGACTTTATCATCACATGCCCCTGCACCTCACCGACGCTGCGCTACAACGACGCCGACATGCCCATGATGCTCGGCCCGCAAATCTCACTTGGCCGCTACCTGGGTTGCAATGGCTGCTTTGGCATCCAAGCAACTTATTGGGGGCTCTATCCAGGCGATCAATCCGCTTCCATAGTCCCGGATAGCGACTCGCTCCGAAGCCGCTTCAATTGGGGCGGGCTCGAAGTCTGCGGCGATTCAGTATCTGATAGGTTCGATGATGCGAGCCGCTACACGCTCACACGCGATTTCCAGGTCCATAGCTTCGAACTCAACCTACTCAACTTCTCCCACGCGTACGGCAACGGTTGTGGCAGCCAGTGCGGTCCGGGTAATAGCTGCGCGCCGAATTTCCGCTACAACTTTCTGCTCGGTTTCCGCTACATGGATTTCCGCGAAGGGTTTCTGTTCACCGGCGAACACACCTCCGCCCCGGACGTCGTGGAGGAGCTGAGCTACAATGTCGACGTGCAAAACCAATTGGCCGGTTTCCAGATCGGCGGACGGACCGACTATTACCTGACCTGTAACTTGTCGGCGTTCGCCTCCGCCAAAGGCGGTGTTTACGGCAATCGGATGAGCCTGCAGCAGGCGATCCGCGATTGCGACGGCAATCCGGCGGTGATCACGGAAGGCGAGTTCCAAAACAACCAGTTCAACATCAATTCCACCCGCACCAACGTCGCGTTCCTCACCGAGTTCGCACTCGGCGGCAACTATAAGATTTCCGATTGCTGGAGCGTTTACGCTGGCTACCAAGTTGTGATCGCGACCGGAGTCGCTGAGGCGAACGACCAAGTTCCGTCGCAGTTCCAATTCCTCGACGAAGCCCGCAGCATCAAGAACGATGGCTCGTTGATCCTGCACGGAGCGTTCTTCGGCGCCTCATATAACTTCTAAGCCGACCGATCGCCTGACTCCAAGGAAAAGTGTTCCAAACCTGCAAGGGCTCGAGGTCGCCCGCGACCTCGAGCCCTTGATCGTTGGAGGCGGCAAGTGGCGAGCCGCCAGTTCGCGCGACGGCCTCTCCCCGGCCCATCCCCGGTTCCGGCCGGGACTCTGCGGCGTTAAAAGATGGGCGTGTCGAACTCGCGCCTCGCCCGGAGTCCCGCTCATGCGTTCATCGATCGTCGCCTTCGTCGCTGTGGTCTTGTCGCTTTGCGACGCCGATTCCCCGCCGATCAGGGCCGACGTCGCGGCAGCCGAGCCGCGTTATCCGAATCACCAGGAATTGGGAACGGTCATCGGCGAAACGGGCGCCGCTCGGCCCATCAAGACAATTGCCGATTGGGAGAAACGCCGCGCCCACGTGCTGGCCGCCATGCAAGCGGTCATGGGGCCGATCCCGGGTGAAGCCAAACGCGTTCCGCTCGATGTCAAAGTGCTCGAGGAAACGACGATCGGCTCGCTGACTCGACGCCAGATCGAATACCAAACCGAGCCGCGTGACCGCGTACGCGCTTATCTTTTCCTGCCATCCACCGGCCAGCCCGGAAAGCTCGCCACCGGCAAGCGAGCCGCCGTGCTCTGCCTTCACCAGACGACGGCCATCGGCAAACAGGAACCGGCGGGACTCGGTGGCAATCCGAATCTTCACTACGCCCTGCATTTGGCGGAACGCGGCTTTGTCACCCTGGCGCCCGATTACCCTTCGTTCGGCGATCATAAATTCGACTTCGCCGATCCAGGGTTCGGCTACGCGAGCGGTTCGATGAAAGCGATTTGGGACAACATCCGCGCGATCGATTTGATCCAGTCGCTTCCCGAAGTCGACGGCGAGCGGATCGGCTGCATTGGCCACTCGCTGGGCGGCCACAATACGATGTTCACCGCCGCGTTCGAACCGCGTATCAAGGCGCTCGTCTCCAACTGCGGCTTCACGCGATTCCACAAATACTACGGCGGCAAACTCGCGGGCTGGACGAGCAGCCGCTACATGCCGCGTATCGCCCAAGTACACGGCAATAATCCCGACGAAGTGCCGTTCGACTTCCCCGAGATCGTCGCCGCCTTCGCCCCGCGGCCGTTCCTGGCGAGCTCTCCGGTCGGCGACGGCAATTTCGAAGTCTCGGGGGTCCGCGACACGATCGCCGCCGCCAAGCCGATCTTCGAGCTCTACGGCAAGCCGGATTACTTGCAAGCCAACTATCCCGACTGTGGCCACGACTTCCCGCTCGATGTCCGCAAAGTCGCCTACGATTTCCTGGAAAAGCATCTCCGCGGCGCGACGCCCTAATCTCCGACGCGAGCGCAACGGCGCCCACTCCAATCCCCACAACGCGAAAGCATCAACGGCCCATGGATAACTTTTTACGCACGATCAAGGGATGGATACTTATGGCGGGAATAGCGGCGTTGGCGATGGCGCCAGGCTTTGAAGCGAGCAGTCTCGACTCGGCGGGCTTCGAGGCTGCGGCGATGGCGGCCGAACCGGCCGACCCGCATCAGTGGCTCGAGGAAGTCGGCGGCGACAAGCAGCTATCCTGGGTGAAGGAACGCAATGCGGAAAGCGCCGGACCGCTGACCGCCGATCCAGGCTTCGAGCCGCTCCGCGGCCGCTTCCTCGAGATTCTCAACTCGACCGCGCGGATCCCCATGATCGCCAAACACGGGGCCCACTACTACAACTTCTGGCGCGACGCCAAAAACAAACGCGGGCTCTGGCGCCGCACAACGCTGGAGGAATATCGCCAACCGGAACCGCGTTGGGAAATCGTCGTCGACCTGGACGCGCTCGCGGCCGCCGAAAAGGAAAACTGGGTCTGGAAAGGCGCGTCGTTCCTCGAACCGGCCTGCGAGCGGGTATTGGTCTCGCTCTCCCGCGGCGGAGCTGACGCCACCGTCGTCCGCGAATTCGACGTCACCACAAAACGGTTCGTCGACGGCGGATTCCAATTGCCCGAGGCGAAAAGCCGAGTGTCCTGGCGCGGGCCTGACAGCCTGTTCGTCGCCACCGACTTTGGTCCAGGCTCGCTGACCGATTCGGGCTACCCGCGAGTGGTTAAACAGTGGGAACGTGGCCAACCGCTCGCCGACGCCCCGGTCGTCTTCGAAGGCCGCGCCGCCGATGTCAGCGTCAGCGGCAGCCGCGACTTGACCGAAGGCTTCGAACGCGATTACATCTCCCGGGCCCTCACCTTCTGGACCAATGAACTGTATGTCCGCCGCGACAACCAATGGGTGAAAATTGACAAGCCCGACGACGCCAACGCGTTCACTCATCGCGAATGGCTGCTGATTGAACTGAGGAGCGACTGGAAGGTCGGCGACCGCACTTACCCGGCCGGCGCCCAACTCATCACGCGACTCGACGATTTCCTCGCCGGCAAACGCCAGTTCGACCTGCTGTTCGAACCGTCCGAACGCAAGTCGCTCGCCGGCGTCAGCCCAACCCGCCATCACTTCATCGTCAACGAACTGGACAATGTCCGCAGCCGCGTCTACGTCGTGACGCTCAGCGACGGCCGCTGGTCGCGAGTGCCGCTCCCTGGGGCGCCGGAATTGGGAACGCTGAGCGTCTCCGCCGTCGATCCCGACCACTCGGACGCTTACTTCTTGACGGTCTCGGACTACCTAACCCCGACCACGCTGCGGTACGGCGTCGCGGGCGAAGGGCCGGCGGAAACGTTGAAAGCGAACCCTTCGTTCTTCGCTTCGAAGGGACTCCGCGTGAGCCAACGCGAGGCGGTTTCCAAAGATGGCACCCGCGTGCCTTACTTTGAAATCGCCCGCGCGGATCTGGCGCTGGATGGTTCCCATCCGGCCATTCTGTATGGCTATGGCGGCTTCGAGATTCCAATGCTACCCGGCTACCAACCACTCGTCGGGGCGGGCTGGCTGGAACGGGGCGGCGTCTACGCGGTGGCGAACATTCGCGGCGGTGGCGAATTCGGGCCGCGGTGGCATCAAGCGGCACTGAAAGCCAACCGCCATCGCGCCTACGAAGACTTCGCGGCGGTCGCCGATGATATGGTGAAACGCGGGGTGACCTCGCCGAAAAAGCTGGGCGCTATCGGTGGCAGCAATGGCGGACTGCTCATGGGCAACATGCTGACGCTTTACCCGGATCGTTTTGGCGCGATCGTGTGCCAGGTCCCGTTGCTGGACATGCGCCGCTACCACCGGCTGCTCGCCGGCGCCAGTTGGGTCGCGGAATACGGCGATCCGGAATCGCCCGTCGAGTGGGAATTCCTGCGGACCTTTTCCCCTTACCACAATGTCGCGGCGGACGGGAAATACCCGCCGGTGCTGTTCACCACTTCGACACGCGACGATCGAGTGCATCCGGCGCATGCCCGCAAGATGGTCGCCCGCATGCGCGAACAGGGCCATCGCGTCGCCTATTATGAAAACATCGAAGGCGGCCATGGCGGAGCCGCCGACAATCCTCAAACGGCTTATATGTGGGCGCTCGCCTATACGTTCTTGTGGCGCGAGCTAACTGGAGCGGCGCCCGGCACGCCCGAACAAGCGGCCGCTCGACTGGCGCCGCCCACGGTCGTGCGACTCTGGCCCGGTCGAGCGCCCGGTCCAGCGCCCGGTCCGGCGGCCGGCGACACCAGCTCTGTCCAGCCGGAAAGCGAAGTGGTTCGAAAGGAGGAGCGCAAAGCGACCCGGATCACGAACATTTCCGAACCGACCCTGTCGATCTATCCGCCGCGCGATGTGAAGCCGAACGGATCCGCCGTGATTGTGTGTCCGGGCGGCGGTTACAACTATGTGGTGGTCGACAAGGAGGGTACGGAAGCGATTGCGTGGCTCAATTCGCTCGGCATCACCGGCGTGCTGCTCAAGTACCGCGTGCCGCCGCGCCCCGACCGTCCCAAGCACGCGGCACCGCTCGAAGACGCCCAGCGGGCGATCGGACTGCTGCGTCAACGGTCCGCCGAGTTTGGCGTGCGTCCCGACCGGATCGGCATCATGGGGTTCTCGGCCGGCGGCCATGTCGCGGCGCTGGCGAGCACCCGATTCGCCAAACGCGAGTACGCCGCGGTGGACGCCGCGGACGAAATCAGTTGCCGGCCCGATTTCTCGCTGTTGATCTACCCGGCTTACTTGACGGTTCGCGACGCGGCTGGCGAACGACTGGCGCCAGACCTTCCAGTCGACTCGAAAACGCCGCCCGCGTTCCTCATGCAAACCCAGGACGATTCTGTCCGCGTCGAGTCGGCCATTTACTATTACTTGGCGTTGAAAAACGCCAAAGTCCCCGGCGAACTCCATGTTTACCCGAGCGGCGGACACGGCTACGGCCTGCGAGTAGAGGGACGGGGACTGGGCGAATGGCCCACGCGAGCCGCCGATTGGCTGTCAGCAGGCGGT
>CAIXSC010000720.1 GCA_903921945.1 uncultured Planctomycetaceae bacterium | reverse complement strand
TGTTACCAAACCTTCCCCCGTCCCACTTTCCCTTCGTCCCACCTTCCGTTCGTCCATCCGCCATCCAACCACCCCCCGTCCACTTCCTCTGCCGCGACACTCACGCTAGCCTTCCGCGAAACTCGTTTGTTCGAGCCGGCCGCTCGTTGACTGCCGCATCCACACAGGGAACAAGATGCTTGAATTCTCCCGTCTGCAAGCGTTCCTCCATCAGTTCCCGCATCTGACCCTCGGACTCGTTGGCGACTTGGTGCTCGACCAGTACCTCGAACTGGCGCTCGATGTCCACGAATTGTCGCTGGAAACTGGGCTGGAGGCGTATCAGATCACCACTGTTCGCAACGCGGCCGGCGCTCTCGGCACCGTCCTCAATAACCTGGCGGCGCTCGGGGTCGGCCGCTTAATCCCCGTGACCGTGATCGGCGACGATGGCCGCGGATTCGATTTGCGTCGCGCGCTTGCCAGCCTCCCCGTCGACCTAACGCACGTGATCGCCGATCCCCAGCGACTGACACCCACCTACACCAAGCCCCTCCGACGCTCGACCGCTGGCTGGGTGACAGAACTCAACCGGCTCGACATTCGCGACCGGCAGCCACTGTCCGCCGCCACGACGCGAATGCTATGCGAACGGATCGCGTCGGTCTGGAGCCAGTGCGACGGGCTGATTGTGCTTGACCAATTCGTCGAACCGAATTGGGGCATCGTGAATGATGGCGTTCGGGCGCGGCTCGCCGAACTGGCCGCCGCCGACCCAGGCAAGCTCGTCTACGTCGACAGCCGCGCGCACCTTGCTCGTTTCGACTTCGGAGTGCTCAAGGGCAATCGCCACGAAGTCATCGCTGCCGCCCGCGCAACGCCTGGCGAGCCGCCCGCCGGCCAGCCACCCGCCGGCCAGCCGCCCGCCGGCCAGCCGCTTCTGGGCCAGCCATCGACGGGGGAATCGATGGCGGGTACCGCGGAGGCCGCTCGAGTTGCGCTGCGACGGCTGTGCGACCGAACGAGGCGGGTGGCTTTTTGTACGTGCGGCGACGAGGGCATGCTGGTGGCCCAGCCAGACGGGACAGACCGTCTGGTGCCCGGTTTTCGCGTGGAAGGACCGGTTGATGTCGTCGGAGCGGGAGACGCGGCGACCAGTGGGTTCGTGATGTCGCTGCTCGCCGGAGCCACGCCCGTTGAGGCGGCGGCGGTGGGAAACCTCGTCGCGTCGATCACCGTTCAGCAACTGGGGACCACGGGGACGGCCAGTCCGAGCCAAGTGATTCAGCGCTACCACGAGTGGGCGGCGGCGATCGGCATGCGCTGAGCTTCGACCGATGCGGCCGCGCCGCGTTACGCGAAGATCTCCTGCACGACGCGGCCCGAGACATCGGTCAGCCGGTAGTCGCGGCCTGCGTGGCGGTAGGTCAGCCGCTGATGATCGATGCCCATCAATCGCAGGATCGTCGCGTGCAGATCGTGGACGTGCATTTTGTCGGCGATCGCGCGGAAGCCGAAATCATCGGTCGCCCCGTACGCCATGCCGCCTTTCACGCCGCCGCCCGCGAGCCACATCGTGAAACCCCAATGGTTGTGGTCGCGGCCGTCGCCGCTCTCCGACGTCGATGTCCGGCCGAACTCGCCGCCCCAGATCACGAGCGTCTCTTCCAGCAATCCGCGTTGCTTGAGGTCGCGGAGCAATGCGGCCGTCGGACGATCGATATCTTTGGCCAAGTTGGCGGTCGACGCATTGTGGTTGCGATGCGTGTCCCAGGGTTGGCCGTTTCCGTAATACACCTGGACGCAGCGTACCCCGCGTTCCGCCAACCTTCGCGCGAGCAGGCAGGCGTTGGCGTACGGTGTCGAGCCATACGCCGCGCGGGTCGCCGCCGTTTCCCGCTGCAAATCAAACGCGTCGCCTGCCGCCGTCTGCATGCGGAACGCGGTTTCCATCGCTTGGATCCGCGTTTCCAGCGCCGCTTCGCCCTGCCGAGCGGCGCGGTGCGCCTCGTTGAGCGTTCGCAGTAAATCCAACTGCTCCCGCTGATCCGCAAGACTTAACGAAGCGTTGCGAATGTTCGGCACCATCCGGGCGGGATCGAGCTGGCTGTGGTTGATGTAAGTCCCCTGGTGCGAACCGGGCAAAAAGGCGCTCGACCATAACTCGGCGAATCGCACCGGCCGCCCCGGACACAAGACGACGTAGCCGGGAAGGTCGGCGTTCTCCGCTCCCAATCCATACAGAAGCCAGGAACCGTAACTTGGGCGAGTCGGCGTGATTGTGCCGTTATTCATCTGCATCAGCGCCGGACCGTGGTTCGGGTTGTCGCAGTGCAAGGAACGCAGCACGCACAGTTCGTCCGCGCAGCTCCCTAGTTCCGGCAAGAGCTCGCTGATAGGCAGGCCGCTCGAACCACAAGCCCGAAAGCCACTCGGCACCGCCATCAGCCCGCCAGTCGCGTTCTCCGTCCGAAAATCCACTTCCCGAGGACGCTGCCCCGCATGTTTGTTCAACAACGGCTTCGGATCAAAAAAATCGGCCTGGAAGGGTCCGCCGTTCATGAACAGATGAATGATCCGTTTCGCCCGCGGCGCAAAATGCAACCCTGTCCCAGCCGGGGTGGCAGCCGTCGATCGCTCCGTCAACATCCCGGCCAAGGCCAGCGAGCCCATGCCGCCACCCGTTCGTGCCAACCACTGCCGACGGCTCCACTGCTGATGGCGCCACTGCCGATGGTTCCACGGAAAGCCAGCCCCGTGAACATCAGGGTCAAAACGCGACATGAAAACACCTCGGCGAACCACCAGCGAAAACACGCGAGACAAGTCTGAGTGTAGCTCACTTCGCGGATTCGATCACTACAGCCCGTGACTCCAAGGGCATCCCTCCCCAGCCCTCGCTAGAGAACCGAAACCCGCAAGCGGCCGGGAATGAGTTCCACCTGCGCCGAGCGACAATCGTCTTCGGGTCGAGCCAGTATCTCGCCGTCAACATGCGCGGCGATCGGCACCGGGGCGGTGACTTCCAACGACCGACAGCGGCCAGTCGTCAATTCGCGATATCCGGCGGGTGGACCGGAAAACGCAAGCGCTGGGAGCAAGCGGACGATATCCCATCGGCGCAGACGGCCGGCGATCGCGACATCGAATTGCCCATCCGCCATGCGAGCGTCGGGGGCCAACAAAAAGTTGCCTTCCCGGCGTCCAATCAGCAGGCTAAGCATCAGGACCGGACGCCGCTCCGCCGGCTGGCCGTCTATCGATACGGCCCACTCATGGCACTGGAAGTGTCGCACGAGCGCCCGCAAAGCGGCGAGCCCATACAGCCAGGTGCCGCGAAGCCAACGGATACGACGCGATTCCAGCGTGACACGCGCGCTGAACCCGAGTCCCAGGCTGTTGATGAACCACGCCGGTTCGGGACTCAGCCCGTGAACCCGCCCCACATCGATCGGCGGCGCGATCCGCGGCCAACGCGCGGCATCGCCAAACTCGCGCGACAAGCTGTGCGCGTAGTCGTTGGCGGAACCCGCTGGGCACACGATAAGCGGCACTTCATCGCGGGACGAGTCCAGCAGGCCAGTGGCCGTTTCATGGACCGTGCCGTCGCCTCCCATCGCCACCACGCCCGAAAATCCCTCTTCGACGGCGGCTCGGGCCAGTTCGCGAGCCGCCCCAGGCCCCGTGGTCGGGCGGACTTCCAACGTCTCGCCAAACTGCCGCCGCAGTTCGTCGAGCCGCCGTTGACTGGAACGCCGGCCAGCAATCGGATTGTGAATCAAGCACAAACGACTCATGGCGGACAGGAACGCCTTCTCAGGAGAAAAGCTGCGATAAGGGCCATGAGCCGCAGTGAAACACGCTCAGCGAAGGTAGGCAAGCAAGGGGACCAGGGAAACCGCCGTAGCCATCGAAGAAACGCCTTGACCTTGACCCATTTTCCAGCCCTTGTTAATACCCGCTGCCGGCTTGCCGGTCGCGAACTGGATTGTATCGGCGGTTGGCCCCTCGAAACTTTTGCCGGATGCGATAATGAATTCGACGCGGTGGCTGCGGATCGCGGGAGGCGTCTTGGCGCTGGTCGCTTGCGCCACCCTCGCGCACGCCCAGCGCGTCCAGTTCCCCAGCGGTCCCGGCGCCAATAACTCCGGATTGGTGCCGGTCCCGTCGTTCGGCAGCCAACCAGCCGGCTCGACCTACCCCGGCAATCCTTACCCCGGCAATCCAACTCCGTACACTGGCACTCCGTATCCTGGCACTCCGTATAGTGGCACTCCCTACTCAGGCACGCCCTATCCGGGAACGGCGGCCAATGGCGGGATCGCGACGCCCTCGACCAGTATCGTGCCGGGGTTAGGAACGGCGGGAGGCGCGCCAGCGAGCGGTTATCCGCCCGTAGTGCCGGGCGCCGTGGCGCCACCGGCAGCGGGCTACGGAGCGACGCTGGGACCGCCAGCAAGCGACCCTTACAGCTCGGCCCCTGCCGCGGGCGCTGGCGGCTATGGCCCCGGCATCTTCAGTCCCGGGGCCGCAGGAGCACCGGGAACGGGGACCGGCGCCACCACCCCGCCATGGCGACAGCCGATGACATCACCCTATGGCATGGCGCCGCCGCCAGCCGCCGGTTCCTCGGCATGGCCGTACGGCGGTGCTGGCACGACCTACCCGACTTACGGCGCGGCCCCAGGACAACCCGATTCGCTCTTCCCCAACGGCCTGTTCGCCCCGAGTACGGGACCGATGCCGTTGCGTTTGCTGGACGACTTGAGGATTCGAGAAACTTGGACCGCGGCGAGCGACGGGTTGGATATCGGAATGAACGACATCGAACTCGGGATCGACTTTCAATTTCCCGAGTTTCTTGGCACGACACAGCCATTAATCATTTCCCCCCAGTTCGCCTTGAGTCTCTGGGACGGGCCGCAGGGCGATCCGACTCGCGAATTGCCCGCCAGCGTCTACGGCGCGCTCGTCGAGGCTATCTGGAATTCCGATCCGGCGTACGCTTGGGGCGCGAGCCTCTCCGGCAGCGTAGGCGTCTTCAGCGACTTCAACGCGATCACCACCAATAGCCTGCGACTGCAAACGCTATCTTATGCCTGGGTGCGGCTGACTCCGCAGCTCATGCTCAAAGCGGGCGTTAATTATATCGATCGGGTCGAATTGAGCCTGCTGCCGGCGGTGGGATTGTTATGGGAACCGAACGCGCAAACGCGATTCGATATCTTCTTCCCCAAACCAAAACTCGCACGGCAATTCACCATGGTCGGAACCACCGAAGTATGGCTCTACGCGGCCGCCGAATATGGCAATGGCTCATGGACCGTCGAGCACTACTCGGGAAGCTCCGAGCAAGTGGACATCAATGATATCCGGGTTGGGATCGGGATCGATTGGTTCGCGCAATCGGGCTCGCGGGGCATGTTCGAAGCGGGATGGGTGACGGCTCGCGATGTCGTTTACCGTTACCATCCCGGCGAGAGCTTCTCGCCAAAAGACACGTTTTTCCTTCGCGCTGGCTTCGCCTTTTAAACCGCATCCCTACGAACGCTGGCTGGTTTCGACCACTTAACAACGGAGTCGCGTGATCGCCCAACCGCACATTGTCCAACCTTGCATTGTCTAATCACCCACGGTCTAAACGCTCCACTACTTAAACTATCAATCGCTTTGCCTTTACCCATTGTCCTCCTCAATTGGCGGCTGCGCTCCCTTCGTTTCGGAAACGTTCTTATGCCGTCTTTTCAGCTCTCGGCCATCTTGTCGGCCGTCGTGTCGGCCGTCGTTGCGAGGATCCTCGAACAGAGGGCGTTCGCAGGATGGATGGCGTGGGTAGTCGCGGTGCTTACACTCACAGAAACATTCGGCCAGGATGGCCCTCTGCTGCGGGATCGCACCGCTCAAGAGCGTTCACCGCGAATTCCAGGGCGACCGCCGTTCGCGGATACGCCCGTGCTTCAATCGCCGGCACTGCAACCGCCCGCCAATCCCCCGCCCGCTAGCCCTTCGCGCAGCAACGCCCCTTCCAGCAACGCTCCGCCGATCAATCAACCGCCGATCAATCAACCGTTGCTCAATCAATCGTCAACGACGGTGGATGGGTGGGCGCCGGCCCGAGCCGCGAATCCGCCGCGCACGACGACTTTTTTTCCTGGCCCGCCGGGCGCCGAGCGGAACCTGTTGGATGCGGGGCCTTACGAGCCGGCGCCGTCGAGCGCTGGCGTTTCCAACTCCGGGCCGATCGGGACTGGAGTTTGGCCGGGAGGCGAGCCCGCGACCGCGGGAAGCTTTGGGGACGGCGCCATCCCGCCGTCGTTGCCGCTGGCTGTCGACGACGATCCCATGCCGTTCGAAGGGCCGAAACTGTCGTCGTTTAAAAACGGATTCTTTCAGAAGTTCTCGCTGTCGGCAACCTGGCTGGCTGGCGCGCCATCGACCACCAAGCTGGGGATTGTCGAAACGGAATCGTTCGTCACGGTCGCGGTTCCCTTTCCGACGACGGAATGGCCACTCTTGATCACTCCCTATTTGCAAGTGCGGTCGCTCAGCGGCCCGACCACGCCCGAGTTGCCCGCTACGCTGTACGAGACTTATGTCGACTTCCTCTGGGTGCCGCGCATTTCGCCTTCTTTGCTGGGGATAATCGCGCTCACGCCATCGGTTTACAGCGATTTCGAAGCGGCCTCCGATGATGGCTTTCGCTTCGCCGGCAAAGGGTTGGTGCGCTGGGATATACGGGAGGAGCAATTGCAATTGCTGGCCGGCGTGCTGTACTTGAACCGCGAAGATATTCGCTTGCTGCCGGCGGGAGGCATTATATGGCGGCCATCCCCCGAGTACGATTTGGAGTTCATTTTTCCGCGGCCGAAGCTGGCAAGGCGGCTGTCCTTCACGGAGATCTCGGAGGACTGGCTGTATGTGGCCGGCGAGTTTGGCGGCAATTCATTTGCCGTTTCGTCAACCGCCGGCGTGCGGGACACGGTGACGCTTCGTGATTGGCGAGTGATGATTGGGTGGGAACGGCGCCGGGACGGCGGGGCAGGGGTGCGTTTTGAAGCGGGCTACGTGTTCAGCCGATCGATTGAATTCCTCCACACGGCGACCCCGGACTTCCACCCCGACAACACCTTCCTGTTGCGGCTGGTCGGTACCTTCTGATCCGAACCGCGACGATGCTCGGCGCCAGGAATCGGGCCAGAGCCGGGAGCCGGCAGCGGGCTGAACGATGTACGGGGCGGCCGCCCTTTTCCGGGCCCCGTGTTCCACTTGGGCGGAAAGCTGTCCTAGAATGCGGCCCCTTGATGGCCCGGTGGTTCGCCATCCGTTCTCCATCCGTTCTCCATCCGCTCGCCCTAACCTCGCCCTTCGTTCTCCCTTATTGCGCCGTTCGTCCGCCCTTCGTTCGCCGTTCGTCCGCCCTTCGTTCGCCGTTCGTTCGCCGTCATTGCGCCACGACTCGCCCGCAGCCCCGTTGTTCGCCCGCAGTTCGCCTTCATTCGCCTC
>CAIXSC010000719.1 GCA_903921945.1 uncultured Planctomycetaceae bacterium | reverse complement strand
GCGAAACGGCGCTTTCCGAACTGACCCAATCGCGGCAGATACTCGGCACCTACGACTATTTGGCTCCCGAGCAAGCCCGCGATTCCCGCGCCGTCGATGGCCGCGCCGACATCTATTCCTTGGGATGCACGCTGTACCGATTACTGGCCGGTTTCGCGCCGTTCTCGCGGGTTGGCGGAGGTACACCCGCCACGATTCTGATCGCGCATCAATTGGACACGGCTCCAGCGCTCAACTCGCTGCGTCCTGAGATCCCGGTCGAGTTGGCCGCCATCGTCGCTCGCGCGATGGCCAAACAGCCAGCGGATCGGTTCGCGACCGCTGGCGAATTGGCGAAGGTGCTCGTGGTTTTCAGCGCAGGAGCGAAGCTGGATCGGCTGTTGGAACTGACACGAGGCCACTCGGGTGCGGATGCCCCTGCCGCCCAAGTCGCGGTCGATCAATCCTCGGCCGTTGCTTCTCCGATGGCGAACGAGCCGACAGACGTGACAGCGTCGAGCGATTCGGATAGGACATCCGCGAGCGAACCGGCGACGGAGGGCGCGCGAACCGACAGCCACTGGGCTCATGTTCGTGGTGGGCGGAGTTGGCGTGTTGGCAACGCGATGGCGGTGGGAGTCGGCGGAGTCGCTGTTCTCGCCCTGTTCCTGATGGCATGGACAGGACTGGGGCCTGGTCGCAACCACGCTCGCCGTGAGGCGATCGCGCCTGGAACCCCCAAATCAGGAGCCCCCGAAACAGGGGTTTCCAGATCAGGGGACTCACGCAACCAGGGTGACCGACGCGCCGGAGTCCGTGTTGTATCCCACCCGCCACCACTGCTCGGGCCGTTTACAGCGGCCGAAGCCCAAGCGGCTCAACGCGAGTGGGCTCGGCGCCTGAAGCTGGCCGATGTGGAGATCATCAACACGATCGGGATGCCGCTGCGCCTCGTTCCACCGGGCGAATTCCACAGCCGCTCGCGCGTTCGCGGCGCTCGGGCGTCGCGGCCGCTTCTCTTCGGCGCGCACGAAGTCACCGAACGCGAGTTCGCTCGCGTCATGAAGAGCGGCAAAGCCGAAGTGGTGAAGGCAGAGACGGCGGACTGGCCGGCACGCGGCGTCGCCTGGCATGAGGCGCTCGAGTTTTGTCGACGTCTGTCCGATCTCCCCGAGGAACGTCGCGCTGGCCGGCGATACTCGTTGCCCCCCCATGCCGTTTGGGAATGGGCCTGTCGCGCGGGCTCGGAACAGGACATGCCGTGGAATGATTCGACGATGCGCGACCATGCGGTGGCCAACGAGCCGTCGCCGCGGCCGGTCGGCAGCTTTCCAGCTAATTCGTTCGGGCTGGTCGACATGCGCGGCAACATCGCCGAATGGATGGCCGAATGGATGGCCGACCCGGCGTCCGCACCCATGCCGCCGTCATCGAGCCAACAGCCGCTGTCGGCTTCGACGCCATTTGTGCGACCGGTGGTTCGCGGGGGGAGCTATGAGTCGGAGGCGGCGGACCTGTTACGGGCCACCGCGACGCGTTGGCATTTCCCCGAATCGCCTCCCAAGCCCGATTGCGGCTTCCGCGTGGTTTGTTGGCTTACGGAGTGGATGCCACCGCAGTCGGCCGCCACGGAACAGGCTTCAGACGGCCGGAGCTCGAACGTCGTTCCATCACGGAGTCGCCAACCATCCACCGCGCGGCGCACAGACCTGCCGCGCCTAGAAACTGTCTTTGACCCCATGATCGCTCGCGATACGGCGCTCAATGGCTGGGGCTTTCCTGGCGGCGATGTCGCGAACGTGGACGGCGTACTCGTGGAAACGATCGGTGCTGGGAGCGAATGGGGCAGCGTGTGGTACGGCCGGCATGGCAATTTGGAAGACTTCGAATTGCGTTGCGACATGCGTGTCGAAGGGCCGCTCGACGAGTGCTTGGTGCTGTTCCGCGCGAATGTCTTGGAAACCTCGTGGGATACCGGTTCGCACTACCGCTTCCACTTGGCGGGCGATCGAGCGGGTTGGCTGTACCGCTCGACGCCCGGCGGGACCGATACGATCGCGGTCGCGCCCGCCGATCTGCTCGCGCGATTGCGGTTCGACACGTGGAATCCGCTGGCGATCCGCTGCGAGGGCCGGCGAGTGCGGATCTGGCTGGGCGGCGAGTTGGCGATCGATCTCACCGACACCGCTCCCAACGTTTGTTTAAGGGGGCCGCTGTCGTTTCTGTTCCGCGGATCTCCCACCGGTTCGCGGCGAACCGCCCGCTTTCGCGACCTCAAGATCACCAGGCTCGACGCGGAAAGCAACTCGGACCCAAAGCCTATGCCCTGGACCATGGGCCAAGAAAACCTGCCCCAACGAGCGTCTGTCCGGAAACGTGGAGGGTGACCGAAAAACCACTTATTCAGAATGATCGATGGCAATGAAAAGCGATCTGGCAGGTAACAAATAATAAAACGATTCGGGCGAATCCATATTGAAAGCGACGAATGGCCATGCGTGCCGCCCGTAGTATTGACTCCCGACAATCACGTTACTGTCCTCTAATGCGTTGGGTGGGAAACGACGGATGGAGGAACCACGAAACACACGAAATACACGAAACCATGCGATCATCGTTGCGAGGTGCTAGCAGGGCGCACGTCTACGTCGCTTTGGACTCGTTGCATTAGCTTTTTATAGTACTTCATTTCCGAATGGGCTTTCGCGGGCTTTCGTGTATTTCGTGTCTTTCGTGGTTCAACCTGTCGATCGGAAATATTCGATCGGCACAAGGATAGTTAGATGCTCGTCCAATGCGATAAACACTTCCTGATTGATATGGTTGCATCTAGGAAAAAGTATCTCGGTCCTCTCTAACCCCAAGCCACGAATCACTAGCCCCACGCCACTAATCACTAATCACTGGCAACTAGCAACTGGCACCTAGCACCTGGCACCTGGCTACTAGCTACTAGCCACGGCTGACACGGATGGGCACGGATCGGACCGATGTCCATTTTTCCAAGAACTAGCGGAGTTTCCTGCCATGATTGTCGTCGAGCTATCTGAACGTCGTTTCATCAGCGTGGGCTGTAGTGGCGGCATTCATGGTGGCGTAGCGTGGCGCTGGGGAATGGCCGCTTTGCGCGTGGCCGCGTGCGTGTCGGTCGTGGCATTCATGGCGCCGGGGGCGTTCGCTCAAGCGCTAAACGGCAGCTCCGGTCCTGCAGGCAACGCGGCCTCTGGTCCTGTACCGGGCCCCGCGCCCGCCGGCTCGATTGTGGTCGAGCGGGCCAGTCTGCAGTTTCACCGTCCCAACTCGGCGAATGCCAAGGGAGACGGTTCCTGGTCGAAGCTGAAATTGAGCGACGATGAACAATCGCTGGTGGGCTGTGGCATGGAACTGGCCGTTTGGAACACCAAGACGGGAAAAGTGGTCCGGTCGACGGCGATTTCCAAAGCGATGGATGGGGTGACCCTGTCGCCGGACAACAAGACGGTTGTCGCTTGGCCGCATTTCCTCGATTTCCGTCCCGCGAATGGCTTGACGCCGATCGAGTGGTGGCAGGCGGGCGAGTCACGGGCGATGGGCATTCAGATTCCAGCGGGAAAATCCCAGGTGATCGCGGACATGGCGTTCACGCGGGACGGCAAGTCCCTGATCGTCGTGGGGCGCGACCTTACCGTGCAGTTAGCCGCGAAACTCGAACCGCTGCCGATCGGCCGCTTTATCGATCCCCGTCTGAAGACACTCAAGTCGGAACGGGAACTGCCACGCGAAGCTGGCCAGGTCTTCAACTGTCCGGCCACCATTTCCCGGGACGGCCAAGTCCTGGCGGCGATCGCCGATCACCGTGTGCGGATCCTGGAATTGGCGAGCGGCCGGCCGGTGGCGACCGTCGAGGCGCCATTGGGTAATCAACAAATCAAAGCCTCCTTGGCCTTGTCCGCCGATGGCTCCCGCGGCGCCGTTGTGGTTCAGCCGATGGCTGAAACGGAGGCGGCGGACGTGATTGTGTTCGACGCAAAGACTGGTCGCACCATTTCGAAGTGCGTGGGCCACGTCAACCTGATCGCGGCGGTGGCAATGACACCCGACGGGAAATGGCTGGCGAGCGGCGGATGGGACACGACGGCGCGGATTTGGGAAGCCGAGACCGGACGTGAGGTCGCGCGGTTCAAGGGACTGCGAGGCGCCACGAGCACGATCGCGATCCGCGCCAATGGCCGTGGCCTTTACACGGCCATCTACGGCGGCGAAGTCCAAGGCTGGATGTTGCCGGAAAGCGACGGCCGCAGCGCACAACCAGTTCCCGCTGTCGCGCAGAGCGGCACTGGCCCGGCCAACGGCAAGGCGCCGGTCTTAGACAGCAACCTAGCGGCGATCGCGGCTCGCAACGTCGAGTCGGTGGCGTTTTCCCGGCCCCAGGAGGAACTCTACCTGTTGGTTGCGGCCGACCGTTTGTTGTCGCAGGCGCCGAAGCTGGCCGAATTGCCAGCCAACGCGCCCGAGGTGCGTCAGTTCGTGGGCCGTTGCCAAAAACTCCGCGATCACGCGCGGGCGCAGGGGTATGACGCGGGGATCGCGGCACGATTCGACGAACTGCCCGCCGTTCTCGCCCAACTCGCCACGGAATCGTCCACGCGATCGACCGCGGTGAAGGAGTTTACCGAACGCGTTCGGAACGCCATGCGGGAACGGCGCGAGCAGAAGCAGCAGAATCAACTCTCAATGCTCGGCGGATTGGGACTGTTTGTGCTCGGCAGCTTGCCGACCTACACCAACGTTCGCGATTCGATCACCGGCAACACGCTGACAGTGGAAACAGGCACACTCAGCCCGGCAGTGAGCGACTACGGTTTGTCGTCGTTCCTCGGAGGGCTTTCGGCCGAAATGTCAAGCCAAGCGCTAATCGAGGCGACACGTTCGGTGACGGATAACGCGTTGCGTAGCGTGCTGACGGGCTCGCTGGAGCGCGACGCCGCGCTGCTGACGACGAACCGCGTATCGATCGAAAAACTGTATGCCGCGCGGACGCAAGGCGCGACGCCGCCGCGATTGCCCTTGCCCAAAGAGGATCAGGCCAGCGGCGAGGCGAACGCGGGGAAAGCGAAGGCCGGCGACGATGCGAAGGATGCGGATTCGTCGAAAAAATGGGTCAGCATGCAAGACATCATCCGCATGCGGCAGGCAAAGAAGCCGGCGGTCAATCACGATGCCGACGCGCGGCGCCGCGAAGCGGCGATGAAGCGACACATGGAAGAAGTCGTCAAGGCCCAAGACGCCCGCTGCCAAATGATCCGTGGGCATCTCGGCAAGCACGAGCCGTTCTCCGCCGCAGCGCTGGTGACATTGAAAGGCATGACCCAAACGCCCAGCGATAAACGGGGCGAACAGTGGTTCGAAGACGGAGAACGGATCGCGAAAATGGCCAGCTTCCTGCCCATGGGTGCGGCGTTTGATGGCGAACGGGCCGAGCTCCTGGGGATCGCCAGCGACTTGATTTTGCGGGCGGCGCAGATCGAAGCCGGCCCGCGGAGTTGGAAGGAGCGGGGATCGGAAAGGGCGGCCGCCGCGCTGCCGATCCTGGAAGCGGCATTGCGGTTTGATCCGGCGGACGAATCGGGCATTTTGCGTGAGCAGAAGGCGCTGGCGTGTTGCTTGTCCGGCCGCATCGCCACCGGCTACGCGCTAGCCGCCACCCTGCGGCCAGTTCGCGGCGAGTCGCAGCGGTTTCGCTTCCTGATGGCTCGGGCGGCGACTTTGACGGGGCATCCCCAAGAGGCGATTGCCGAATTGGAAATCGGCATTGAAAAACTCGGAATGACCGACATCCTACCCGTCAAAAACTGTCCTGACCTGCCCCGCGACGATCCACGTTTTCGTGAACTCACGACGGTCCAAGTCGAGGGCGTTTGCCGCTCGGGGTTGAGTGGCGGGACGGTCGCCGTGGTCAATCGTTCGAGCTTCCCGCTGACAAATGTGCGGGCACAGCTCAGCCACCCGACGCGGGCTGGCCGTAAGACCACCGAGGAATTCGTGGCGCAGTTGCCGCCCGGCGAGGAAGTCGAGGTGCCGTACGACTCGCAATTCGGGCGCGAGCTCCTCCCCGGCAACCGTAACAAGGAAGACCTCGGGACGGTCGTGGTCGTCTCTTCCCAGGGTCGGGCCACGGCCACCGTGAAGTGAGCAAGGGCGGAAGGGCTTGCTGGTCGCCGCGAGCGGGAGGGGCTAACATACGTCCATACGTACCGACGCCGCTCCACACCTTGTTGGCGAGGTTATCCAGCGATGACTCCGATGTTTTCCGCAGGCCTGTGGGCCGAAACGACGACTGCGACGATTTTGATCCTCGGCGGAATGTTGATCGGCGGGCTGATCGCGATCGTGCTGACGATCATCTTGCTGTTTTACGGCAACATTTGGTTTCAGGCTTACATGTCGAGCGCCGACGTGTCGTTGCGAAGCTTGGTGGGAATGGGGTTTCGACAGGTGCCGCCCCAAATGATCGTGACGGCGAAAATCATGGCGTCCCAGGCCGGGCTCAGTATTCATCGTCGCGAAGGGATCAGCACCGCGCGGCTCGAAGCCCACTACTTGGCCGGCGGTCGAGTGCTCGACGTCATCCAGGCGATCATTGCGGCTCATCGCGCCGGTATCGACTTGGACTTTGACCGCGCGGCGGCGATCGACTTGGCGGGCCGCGATGTCGTCGACGCCGTTCGCACCAGCGTCCATCCGCGAGTCATCGATTGCCCAGATCCGCGGACCGGCGTGTCAACGCTCAGCGCGATCGCGCGAAACGGCGTCGAATTGCGGGTTCGCGCCCGCGTGACCGTGCGGACCAACCTCGAACAACTCATTGGCGGCGCGACCGAGGAGACGATCATCGCACGCGTGGGCGAGGGAATCATCACTTCGATCGGTTCGTCCAACACGCACCTCGAGGTGCTCGAAAACCCCGATCGTATTTCCAAGGCGGTGTTGAGCCGCGGTCTGGATGCGCAGACAGCATTCAAGATTGTGTCGATCGATATCGCGGACATCGACGTCGGCGAACAGATTGGCGCGCGGCTTCAAGCGGACCAAGCGGAAGCCGATACGCGGGTCGCGCGGGCCCGCGCTGAACAACGCCGCTCCGAGGCGATCGCCGTCGAACAGGAAATGAAAGCGCGGGTCACGGAGAATCGAGCCCGGCTGGTGCTGGCGGAAGCCGAAGTGCCGCGCGCGATGGCGGACGCGTTCCGCACGGGTAATCTACGGCACTTGGCCGATACGGATGCCTAACCGGCGGCGACCTCGCCATGTCCGGGTTCAAAACACGACGGCGCGGCCGTAGACCGCTTCGGCTCGCACCGCTTGGCGGAAAGAAAGTCGGTTGAAGTCTATTGATAAAAGAGGTGGATGAGATGCGAGAACGATCGATCGGCAGACAAGCGAGCGGAGCGGGAATGCCGCTCGGCATCATCGCGGGCTCTTCGCGTGGCAGGAGCGTGGAATTTGCGGCTCACCTCGCGCCCGTGTCGAAAATGCTGCCGGTCACGGGCGTGGCGGTCATCATGGCATTGAGCACCTTGACCGCGAACTGGCTGCAAGCGCGACCGGCAGCGACGAGCGCACCGGCGACGAGCGCGCCGGCGACGAGCGCGCCGGCGACGAGCGGACCGGCGACGAGCGCACCGGCGACGAGCGCACCGGCGACGAGCGCGCCGGCGACGAGCGCCCCGGTGTCGTGCCAAGCGGCGGTTACGGCGACCCCGCTCGCGGCTCCGGCAGCGGCTGGCGAGCCCTCCGCCGAGTTGCTGGCGCTGTTGAAGACGTTCCGGGCCGAGTTCGTCGAGATTACGCCCGGCGCGAAATCGTTTCCACCGACGTTTAGCATGGGCAGCAAGCAAGTGGGGCCGGTCGCCGAACCGGTTCGGGAAGTCCGGATGTCCAAGCCGTTCTGGTTTGCGAAGTACGAGGTGCCGCAAAACCTCTGGCAGGCGGTCATGGGTGAGAACCCGAGTCGTTGGAAGGGCCCGCGCAACTCTTCGGAAATGTTCAACTGGGAGGAATCGGTCGAGTTCTGTCGACGCGCGACAGCCTCGATGCGAGCGGCGAAATTGATCGCGGCCAATGAAGAGATCCGCCTGCCCACCGAGGCGGAATGGGAATACTGCGCCCGAGCCGGAACCACGACCGAATACTCGTTTGGGGACGATGCAAGCCAGCTCGGCCAGTTCGGCTGGTTTACAGGCAACGCGGCTGGTAACGATCCGCCGGTCGGAGCCAAAAAGCCCAACTCCTGGGGACTTTACGATATGCACGGATACCTTTGGGAGTGGTGCGCGGACACGTGGCACGACAGCTACCAAGGCGCTCCGACGGATGGCTCGGCCTGGACGGCTGATGGCGATCAAGGAAAGCGAGTGCTTCGTAGTGGTAGCTGGAAGGACAAAGCGGAAGCTTTGCGCAGTGCGGCCCGCCGTGCCGGCGACGTGCGTCTCCGCGACGATGCTGTCGGACTCCGCTGCGTCCTCAGCAAGACACCGTAGATTCGTCCCCCGAACTTTCAGGGTTCGCGAGAGAAAACAGGCCCATCCGGGATTCGTGTGGG
>CAIXSC010000718.1 GCA_903921945.1 uncultured Planctomycetaceae bacterium | reverse complement strand
TGCGCGAAGCCCTCGCCCGCGACCGTCTCGGCTTTCATCGTGCCCGAAGCTTCGCCGCGATACACGTCCAGCAATAATTCCTGCATCGTGCTGGCCCGCGAACCACGGCTCTCGCCATTCAGCTTCGCCTGGCCGATGCCGCGATCCACCGCGATCGTGCCGATCATGTCGACCGTGCCGGCGGCCGCTTATTGAAAGGACCGTTGGACACCTGCGGCATGCCTCCGAGTGGCCCGCTGTAGATTGGTCTGATGCGTTTCAGTCGCCGTTCCTCTCGGGAAGCTATTTTTCGCTCGCCCGCTAAGACGCGAACTCCAAGCCTGTGAGCGTGGAATTGCCGTTTCCGAACCGGTCGGTGTCGAGCCCCAGCCGTTGCAACAGGCTCACATACAGGTTGCAGAGCGGTGGTGGATCGTCGGGATTGAAGGCCAAATGCCGGCCATGGCGGAAACCACCGCCCGCAAGCAACACGGGGAGATTCTTCACCGAATGGCTGCTCGCGTCTCCCAGATTGCTGCCCACGAAAACGGCTGTTCGTTCGAGCAGATTGGAGTCGCCTTCACGGCTCGCTTGCAGTTTTCCCAGCAGTTCGGCCACCGTCTTCATCGTCTCCGACTCGACGATCCGCAACTGCGCCAGTTTGCCCGGATCCTTGCCATGGTGCGACAGGTCATGATGGCCCAAGCTGACGCCGGGAATCGGCGGCGCGTACGTGCTTCCCGGCAGCATGATCGTGATCAACCGCGTCGAATCGGTTTGCAACGCTAAATGGGATAAGTCGAATAGCAATCTGGCCCGCCCCAGAATGTCGGCCGCGTTCGGGTTGTCGGTCGGCGGCTTCACGTCGACCTTCGGCTTGGGCGTGCGAAACCAAACGGCATCGCGAGTCATCCGCTTCTCCAGGTCGCGGACGCTAGCCAAGTACTCGTCTAACTTCTCGCGATCGCCGGTCCCCAGATCGTGCCGCAATCCGGCCGCCTGGTCGCGCACGTCGTCCAGGATGCTGCGGCCTTCCTTAAGTCGCCTCAGTTGCGATTGCACTTCGCGGGAATCGCCTTCGAGAAACAGGCGGGCGAACACGCGGGATGGCGAATTGTCGGCGGGAATCTGGGCGCCGGTGCGAGTCCATGAAAGCCCCAAGCCTTCGCCCGACAACACCAAACTGGGAAATCGCGTCTCGCCACCGATCTGCTCGGCGGCAAACTGGTCCAGCGATATCGAATTGCGAAAACCGGGCCGGCCCGCGCCAGGAGCCCCCGTCAGAAAACTCGCCGTCGCCTGATGCGCGAAACCGGGACTGTTGCCCGTGTGCATCAACCCCGAGATCACCGAGAACTGGCTTCGAAACGGCGTCAACTGCGACAAATACGGCGACGCCTCGTAGTCCGTGCCCGCCTGGACAGGAAAGAAATCGGGCGGATGAAATCCCAGCGGCGCGCAAATGCAAACCAGCCGCCGCGGCGAGTTCTCCCCGGACGTGTCGGAGCCGCGAGCAAACCGGTCCAACAGTGGCAACGCCAGTGATACGCCGGCCGCGCCCAATAATCGTCGTCGATCGAGATTCATCCGTACTCTTCCCAGCGTCTATGAACCCTGTTCAGTCCCCAGCCCGCGCCGTTCCCAGCCCGCACCGTTCTCAGTCCGCACCGTTCCCAGTCCAGTCAGTCCCCGGACCATACCATTGCCAGTCCGTTTCATTCCCAAGACCTCGATTCGGCAAGCCGGCAAGCCGGCCCAGACTACTTGCTTCCAAAAGTTTCGCTCTGCACCACCTCGTGGATCAAGGCTCGCAGTCCGTAGTCGCGTCCGCGAACACGCTCGACAATTCGCCCGACATCGGGTCGGTCCGCCAGCGTCGGCTCAGCGCCCGAGGCGTACGCCAACAGCCGTTCGGCGATCGACCGTGCGATTTGGTCTTTATCCTCCAGTAACAGTCGCTTGAACTCCGCGATATCGCCAAAACTCCGCCCATCCAGTCGGCGATCGGCGCTGTCGACGACCGGACCGTGCAAGTAGCGTTGCTTGCGTCCCTCGATGACGACCGGATCGCCGGCGCCGATGCTCCGATAGCGTTCGCGCCAGCCGCCAATCACATCGTAGTTCTCGAGCGCGAAACCGGGCGGATCGATCAGCGCGTGGCAGCCGGCGCACTGGGCGTTCGCCCGATGTTTCGCTAATTGTTCGCGGATGGTGGTCGCGCCCCGGATGTCGGGGTCTACGGCCGGCACATCGACGGTCGGTTTGGGCGGCGGAGTGCCCAGGATTCGATCAAGGACCCATGCGCCGCGAAGGATCGGCGAGGTTGTGGTGCCATTCGCGGTGACCTTCAGGATACTCGCCATCGTCAACAAACCGCCGCGACGCCCGTCGTCCGGCAAGGAGACTCGACGCATTTCCAAGCCCACGACCGGCGGCAACCCGTAGTGCCGCGCCAGCCGATCATTGACGTAGGTGAAGTCGGAGGCGACGAAGTTGGCGATGCTTAAATCGCGTCGCAAAAGCTCTTGGAAAAACAACCGCGTTTCCAAGACGCTCGACAACTGCAACACTTCGTCGAACTCGGGATACAGCATCCGGTCGGGCATGGTGGCGTCGATGGAACGCAGACCCAGCCATTGGCCGGTGAAATGTCGCACGAACTCCTCGGACTTCGAATCTTCGAGCAGCCGTTCGACCTGGGCTCGCAGGTTGTCGCCGTGCCGCAGTTGGCCTTGGTCGGCGAGTCGCGATAGTTCGTCGTCGGGCGGCGCGCTCCAGAGGAAATAGGAGAGTCGGGACGCGAGCGCGTGATCATCGAGTTTTCCGGGGCGTTCGCGCAAAAACAGGAACTCGGGGGCCATCAGGATCCCCTTGAACGCGCTCCGCGCCGCTTGCTCGAATGTCGCCCCGTCCGCCAATTGTTCGCGAGCTCGCTTGAGATAAGGGCGCCAATCGTTTTCGGACACCGGGCGTCGAAAGGCGCGGCGCGCGAAGTCGCGCACGATCCGCTCCAGGTCCTCGTCGGGATGCTCGGAGTAGACCTCCATGCCATCCGCATGCCGGGCATTCGCGACTTGCTTGCGAGGCAAGTCGCCGAACAGTCGTTGGTGGCTGACCGGCGGCCACTCGCCTAACAAGGGACCTTCAACCTCGACCCATTGGACCACCAGTCCCGGACCGGCGTATTTTTCGGCCCCAACGCGCTCGACTTCCGGCGGAGTCGCTCCCAGGCCATCGGCAATGATGCGAATGGTGCGGGCGGAATCCAAGGATTTGACGAATTCGACAACCCGTGGCTGCGTCGGCGGAACGTCAAAGTAATTGACCAGCGTCTGTTGGGCAGCCGCGTTCAGCGGTCCCTCCATCACGTGGAACACGACGGGACGCTGAGTCTGAAAACCGTAGGCCGAAATGCGAAACCGGTATGGACCGCGTCCGCGCGTTTGAAACTGCCACAGAGTGACTTGAATGTTGGCGGATACCCATGAACTGAAAATCGCGACACCGTCGTCGATGTGTCGATAGACGCTGCCGTTGGGTTTCACCGTCCGCTCATTTTTGATGTCAAACCGGCGCCGCTGAGTGGGCGGTCGCGGGCCGCTCGCGATCGCCGCGTCCAGCGTTCGATCGGCGGCGCGGAGGTAGTCATCCAATTGGAATGACGACAAGTGCAACGACTCGGCGTTGTTGTCAAAGCCGATGATCGAGGTCTCGTTTGGAAACAGATCGCTCAGGTCGATATCGACGGCCAGCAGGTCGCGGATCGTGTTCACGTACTCGGCCTGATTCAAGCGTCGCAGCACGGTTCGCCCCGACGGCTCCGCTCGGCGAGCCATCGCCATCCGTTGACCGATCCAGTCGAGCGTCGCGGCCACCTCGTCGCGCGCGGGGCGCGGCTCGCCAGGAGGCGGCATCGTTCCGGCCCGCAAATGTTCGGCGATCGTATTCCAGACGGCCGACTGGCCAGTGGCCACTTGGTCGTCGCGGAGTTGATCGAGCGCGAGGGCCTCGATCGCCGTCCGCTGTCGCGGATTCGCACGAGGTGCCGGAGAGCCCTCCTTGGATGCTGGAGGATCCGCAGTGGACGTGTCTGTGTCCTTCGCATGGCAGGACCAACAGTGGTTGGCGAACAGACGTTTCGCGGGCGATTCGGCGAACGAGGCGGGCCGATCGGCCTTGGCCGCCTCCTCTGCCCACAAGTCGGCCGAACGCCACGCCGCTATCAGCCCGACCAACGCGGCAACGCATAAAAGAGGGATGCTCGTTTGCCGTTTCATGAGAAGTCGAGTCCCCGCATGGTGCCGGTGCTGGTTGCGAACTTGTCGATCGGCAGACCCATGCGTTGCAACATGCTGAGGTAGAGGTTCGGCAACGGGTAGTTCTTCTTGTGGTCGAACGCCAGATGCCCACCGTGTTTGAAGCCGCCGCCGAGTAGCAGCACGGGGAGGTTCTTGTTGTCGTGGCTGGCGGCGTTTCCCATCGGGGCTCCGTAGAGCACCATCGTGCGGTCGAGCAACGGCTCGCCTCCTTCCTGGATCGCATTCAGGCCCGCCAGGAATTCGGACAGCACCTTGAATTGAGCGCTCTCAATGATGAACAGTTGATCCAGTGCCTCTTTCCGTCCACCGTGATGCGTGATGCTGTGCGTTTCATCCTTCACACCGGGAAGGTCGGCGACGACGCTGAAGGTGTTGATGAACAGGCTGACGACACGCGTGCTATCGGATTCGAAACCCAACCGCGCGACATTCAGCATCAGGCGGATTTTGTCGATCAGTTTCCTGTTCTCGGAGATGTCGGTCGGAGCCGCCTCGGACGGAATCGGTTTTGGCTTGCGTTCCCATTCCTGGCCGAGTTCGAGTTGCCGTTCGAGGTCCCGGACGGCTGAATAGTATTGATCCAGCCGCGCCTGATCGGCGGCTCCAACGCTTTTCGCCAGTCGTTTGGCAGCGTCCGAGACGAAGTCAAGCGAACTGCGTCCGCGTCCTAGATCGGCGATGCGGGCTTCGACCTCCGAGGGCTTTCCCTGAAGAAACATCTTCGCGTACAGCTTGGCCGGGCTCTTGTCGGCCGGCACCTTGACTCCGCTGCGAGAGAACGACATGCCCTGAGTGCTCTCGGCATTCACGTCGAGCACAAACGACGGGAATCGCGTGATCGGCCCGAGTTGTTCGGCGGCGAACTGGTCAAGCGAAATCGAGTTCTTGAAGCCCGCTCCGCCCGGATGCGGAGCCGCGGACAGAAACGAGCGTTCGGCTTCGTGGGCGCCATCCACGTCCGGATGCGAGACGCCGCTGCACACGGTCATCTTAGACTTGAAGTCTTTCAGTAGGTCGAGATACGCGGTGAGCTCGAAGTCGGCGCCGGTCGCGGTCGGAAAGAAATGCTGCGCGAGGATGCCCATGTTCGTTTGGATGGCGATCATCCGACGCGGCGGCTTCGACGAAACCTCGGCGGCGGGCGTTTTGCGGCGAAACGCCGGAATCATCGCATCGAGCATCGGCAGAGACATAGCGATGCCGGCGCCTCGGAGAAACGTGCGGCGGGAGAGAGACATCGGCGGATTCCTGGATGGTGCGGTTCGAGATGAGCGTAATTTTCAACAGCCGCGCTTACTTGTTCAAGAACAATGGACTCTGGATCACCTGATGCAGCAATTCGTTGAGATTCGGATTCGCGCCACCGGCCCGTTTCAGGATTTCATCGACCGCCGGACGGTCGGCGAAGCTGACGGGAGCACCCGTCGCGTAGACGACCAACTGATTCGCGAGATTGCGGGAAAAGACCGGCAACTCGCCGTTGAGCAACGCTTGGTATTCGCGAAGTGTCGTGAACTTGCGACCGTCGACCAGTTCTCCGCTGGCATCGACCGGTTGGCCGTCGCGGAAGTTGACATGATTCTTGAACTCCGCTTCGGGAGTCAGATACGA
>CAIXSC010000717.1 GCA_903921945.1 uncultured Planctomycetaceae bacterium | reverse complement strand
GGGACCCACACGAATCCCGGATGGACCTCGTCGTCCCTCCCCACTTCGCCATGGAGGCTCTGAACGATTTCCGACACCATCTGCGGTCCAGAGTCGCGGACCACTCCGTGGTTCGCTGGCCCCAACGCGTTAACTGCCGGCCGCAAACGCGATTGCGTTGCGAGGCGAAAGAGGGCGGAGTGGACCAGAGCACGCCGATGGGGGAAGCGGCCTACGGAGCGAGGCGATCGAGTTCGCTCTTGCAACGCAGTTGGGCGGTGAGCTGGCGGATTTGGCGCTGGTATTCGCCAAGCTGCCTTTGCATTTCCGCCTGTTGGCTCTGTTGAGCCCGTTCGCGGGCATCCAGTTCCTGTTCGCGTCTCAGTAGCTTGAGACGCTCGATTTCCAATTCTTCGTGGCGTCGATAGATCCACGATTGGATTTCATCCCGCTGCCGACGGAGGTCGCGTTGGCGTTCATCGAGTCGCGCGACCCATTCCCGGGCCTCGTCGCGGCGTTGGGCCATTTCAACGGCCGCGTTGTGATACTGGTCCGCCAAGCGGCGCCTCAGTTTCGCCAGCGACTCGACCAAGAGCGGCGCCTCCATGCGGCTGGCCAATTGCGACCATAGTTGTTCGCAGGCCAGTCGCATTTCCAGCGTTTCTTGATGACGATCCGCGACTTCGGATTTGAGCTGGTTGAGTGCGTCGCGTTCCCGGTCCAGGGACAACTCGCGATCACGCAGCCGTTGGCTCAGTTCGGTCAGTTCCGACTCGCGGCGCCGAAGTTCTTCTTCGCGTCCCGGCGTGCTGCCCGGCAAGCTCGACAAAGCCGGCCATGGAAACGCCGCTGCCGCGGCCGCCGGTGGCGACTCTGGTTCCCCGATCGGCGCAAAGTCGGGGACCGATGGCCCAGGAGCAGGACGGGGACGCGGTTGTGAGAGTCGTTCCGAGCGGCTGCGACCTCGAGTGGTTTGATCTGAGGCCGCGAGCGAAGCGGGATCACCGTCCACTCGCCATGAGGTCGACTTGGCTTGCCCCGCGTCGGAGCGGCGATCGGAGCGGCGCTCGGAGGCGGGCAGCGACCGACCATCGGGATCGCGATTGGAAAGGGAGGGGGGCGAGGAATGGGAATGAGCATCCGTCGGAGCCGTAGCGCTCGGGCGGCCGTAGGGCCTGCTGCCTGGATCGCTTTCCGCCCCGATGCCTTCGCCAGCCTCGGCTACAACCCCGCGGGCGAACTCGGTGCCGCGGGCGAGTTCAGCACGGCGGGCTTCCATGTCAGCCGTTTGACGTTCGATTTCGCGTTGCCGGCGTTGTAGCAGCCTGAGACGGGATTTCAGGTGCGCGAAGATTTCGCGGGCCTGAGCCTGGATGGAATCCTCGTTCGCGGGCGTTGCGGTGGTGGCGGACATCGGTGCCGTCGACGGGCCGCTGGTCGCCGTTTTGGCCGCCGTTTCAGTCGCGGGTTTGGACCCGGTTTTGGTCGTCGTTTCGGTCGCGGTTGCCGCGATCGGTTGCGGAGCGGCCGGTGGGGTCGGCGTAGGCGCCGCTGGAACGTACGACGTCGCGGGGGTGGTGGCGGGAGGCTCGGCGGGTCGCGGATCGCCGGGCGATGCGGGTCCTGAATGGCCCGTGCTGCCGGACAACGTGGCGGGCAAGCCTTTCCAATGCGGCCCCTGCCCCTCGTCGGGCTGATCCATGCGCACGAAGAAGACGCGCCGCAGCGGTCCGGCGGGAGGCCGGAGCGGCTCGTCGTCGGGCGAAGGCTCGCTGGTCATGGCAATCCGATCCATCGGAACAACCGTCACAATCCGGTGACTCTCCGCTTATCGACCGCTCGCGCCGCAAAACTCCAAAAAATTGCGGAACAAGTCGGATTCGCTCGCTACCGCCACGGATTCGAGGGATCGGGCGACCGATTCCCTGGTGTGGCTTGAAGGTGCGGGGTGCGCGTGCGAGAATTCGCGGGTGTCTTATCTTTTTTTCCGATCGAGAATTCGAACGGTTTTCGGGAGTGGCGCTCTACCATGCGGATCGAACCACTGGGTGACAAGGTCGTCGTGAAGCGTCTGGAGCCGGAGCAAAAGACGGCGGGCGGGATCGTGTTGCCAGACTCGGCGAAGGAACGTCCGCGGCAAGGGCGAGTGTTATCGGTGGGCGATGGCCGGCGGCTGCCGGACGGCTCCCGCGCCGCTCTTCAGGTCCGCGAAGGGGACCGCGTGTTGTTCTCCGCGTACGCCGGGGCCGAGGTCGTCGTGGAACGCGAAGAACTGCTCGTCATGCGGGAAGATGAAATCCTGGCGATCTTGGATTGATCCAACGAACGTTTCGCAACGTAGTAGGCGGGAAGCTGCGGGGATCAGCGTGAAGTCCGGGTGAGGAACGGGGACACCGCCGATCGGCATCGTCCCTGGCGCGTTCCCATCCGCAGCTCGTAACGGGCATTCAAACGACACGAGTGAACAAGGGAAAGCGAATGGCGACACGACGGCGGTTTTTAGCGGATGGACTGAAGTGGACGGTGGGATCGCAGTTGGCGGCGGGACTGGCCGTCCCGGTGCTGAAGCTCGCTTTGGGAACCGTTCCATTCGCAGCGGCCCAGGAAACCCAGTCGGCCGGCGTCGATGCCGCCAAGCAATACGAACGGATGGTATCGCAGGCGATCGAGTTCTTCCGAACGAAGGCCCAAGCGCCGGACGGTTCGTATTCCGGCGCTGCCGGTCCGGGCATCACCGCGTTGGTCGCGACGGCGATCCTGAAGCATGGCCGCTCGGCGGACGAGCCGTTCATCGCCAAAAGCTTGAAGTATCTGGAGACGTTTATCGAGGCGGATGGCGGCCTCAACAAGGCCGGCTCCAAATACCGCAACTACGAAACGTGCCTCGCGATCCTGGCATTCAAGGAAGCGAACAAAGGTGGCCGCTACGACGCGCTGTTGAAGAAGGCGGCCGCGTTCGTGAAAACCGAACAATGGGATGAGGGAGAAGGCAAGGACAAATCGGATCCGAACTTCGGCGGGGCCGGCTACGGAAGCAAATCGCGGCCCGACCTCTCGAACACGTCGTTCCTGATCGAGGCGCTCAAGGCGACCGGAAACAGCTCCGACAGCGAAGCGATCAAACGCGCCCTGGTATTTATCTCCCGCTGCCAGAATCTCGAGTCGGACAAGAACACGACGCCGTTCGCGGCGAAAAACCCCGACGGCGGCTTCTATTACACGCCGGCGGCAGGCGGGGAAAGTTTCGCCGGCAAGACCGCGGAAGGCGGCCTTCGCAGCTACGGTTCGATGACCTACGCGGGGCTCAAGAGCATGATCTACGCGGGCGTCGGGCCGGATGATCCACGCGTCAAGGCGGCCGTGAAGTGGATTCAAATGAACTACGACGTCCGCTCGAATCCGGGCATGGGCGAAGCGGGCTTGTACTACTACCTGCACATGTTCGCCAAAGCGCTCGATGCGGTCGGCCAAGCTCAAATCGTCGACGACAAGGGCGTCAAACACGACTGGAAAGCGGAAGTGCGAACCGAATTGGCCAAAGCCCAGCGGGACGACGGCGCCTGGGTCAACAAGACCTCGCGGTGGATGGAAGGGGACGCCAACCTTGTCACCGCCTACGCACTCCTCGCCCTCGCCTACTGCAAACCGTAACGCCACTCCAGCTTGCCACTACGGTCACCGAGCGGGCGCAGGCAACGTTCCGTTCCAAAAACGGTTCATTCGCCCGCTCTGGTGTACCGCCGTGTCCGCCACGGTCGCTGCATGTTCCGATAGTAGACAAGCAGGTCGTGGTATTTGTTAACACGAAGAGTACGAGGGCATCCGAGAGAGCACGAAGGTATCCGAGAACGAACCGTTGGATGCCATCTTTTGATTTGGCCGTGCTCGCTCTAACGGATTTCTGCGGTCGATGCTCTGAGTGGCGAACGCTTCGTGAACGAAGATCGAATGTCGAAAGATCGAAGATCGAACTTCGAAGATCGACTCGTGTAGGGGAATCAAGAACGCCGTGGTCCGAAGTGGACGGCGCAGGCTCCGTTGTCGCACTCTTCGATTCGACCAAAACGGTAACGGTTTCGCGCCACAAGATCGTACAGCCAACTCCAAAGTGGCAGGCTGAACGGCAGGTGCAGCAAGGGCGCGAGCGGCCAGAGCCACGGCAGCAACCGGGTCAGGCGCCGGAAGGCGGCGGCCCCGCTGTAACGCTCGCCGACGCCATCCACCAGATACATCCGCTGCATCAATTGATCGTGGCTCAAGTCCGGATAGCGCTCGGCCACTCGTCGATCATGCAGCGACAGGAACGCGAGTCGCCCGCCACGGTCCAACGCTCGCAAAACGCGAACATTCGCCGAGCAAAATCGGCACTGGCCGTCGAAAATCAAGACGGCTCGCCCCGGACAGGCGTCCGGGTCGGGGAGCGAGGCGGCGGAGTGGGTCGCGGCGGACGTCATGAAAGGCCTTCCGGATCGACAGACTTTCACCTTACTCTAATGCCGCCACGGGAGCGATTCCAGGCTGCGAAAACGCGGCCCTGGCCTTTTTCCCGCCGGCCGTTATGATTGCTGAGCAGTTCGCGCGTGGTTCGAATCGCGCTGGGTGCCCAAGACCCGCGTTTCTAACACCCACAGCTTCTTCCGCGGTATCCGACACGTTCGGTTCGCAGGCAGCCGCGCGGCTTGCGAGAGGAAGTTGGTTCTTGGTGCGAGTTTGTCCCGCCATCGTGGACGCTTCGCGAACCCCTTCGTGTCAGTGGATTGCCGAATGATGTCATGGCGGACGCAAGACGTTCCCCCATGCGGAAAGGTCGTATGTCGAGTTTGAACGAGCGGAAGGGCGACGAATTCATCGATGCGGAAACAAGCCGCTTCACCAGCACATCCGCGGACCCGCACGCCGCTGAGCCCGCCGGCGAAGCCTCAGCCGAATTACCCCCGTTTGTGGCCGCGACCGAGCTAGCGTCGGACAACACGCTCGTAGCCGACGAACCCGAAGCCGAACTGGAGCCGCTCGAGTCGGAACTCGACACCCTTGTCGCCCTCGAAAGCACGGGGCTCGATGACGAAATCCCGGACGAACTGTCGCCCTCGGTTCACGCCGTTGCCGCTGGCGAGCGGTTGGCCAGCCACGGTCCGTCGAATGCCGGCACTGGAAGCGGTTCGGACACCGGAGCCGCTGGGGATGTTCGCGATTCCACCGAGCGATCCGTGCATGCGAGCGGCGACGGGAAAAAGCCCGACGCGGCCCCGGCTGTCGCGGAGAACACGTTCCGCGCCTTGCAGCTTGCCGAACCGCTGCTCAAGGCACTTGCGCATGCGGGCTACACCGAGCCGACACCGATCCAAGCCGAGACCATCCCGTTGCTGCTCGCCGGCCGCGATCTCTTGGGACAAGCCCAAACCGGCACCGGCAAAACGGCGGCGTTCGCCTTGCCGATGCTGCATCGCATCGAGCTTGCCCAGCGCCAGCCACAGGTGCTCGTTTTGACGCCCACTCGCGAGCTCGCGATCCAGGTTTGCGAGGCGTTCGCAAAGTATGCCGCCGGCATGCCCGGCTTCCGCGTGGCGGCGATCTACGGCGGCCAGGATTACATGGTCCAGTTCCGAGCCTTGGACCGTGGCGTCCATGTGATTGTCGGAACTCCGGGCCGCGTGATGGATCACATGCGTCGCGGCTCGCTCAAGCTGGAACGGCTCCGGGGACTGGTGCTGGACGAAGCCGACGAAATGCTCCGTATGGGGTTCGCGGAAGACGTCGAATGGATCCTGACGCAGGTGCCCGCCGAGCGGCAGATCGCGTTGTTTTCGGCGACACTGCCCGAACCGATTCGACGGATCGCTCAACAACATTTGCGCAACCCGGCGGAAATCACGATCCGGCAGCGAACCGCGACCGCCGACACGATCCGCCAACGCTACATCGTGGCTCACCCTGAACAAAAAGACGAGGTCCTGCACCGGGTGCTGGAAGCGGAAACGATCGACGGCGTGATCGTGTTCGTGAAAATGAAGAGTACCACCGAGCCGCTTGCGGACTTCCTATGCCAACGCGGCCACCGTGCCGCCG
>CAIXSC010000716.1 GCA_903921945.1 uncultured Planctomycetaceae bacterium | reverse complement strand
CGTAACCTCCGAGCCCACATCCGCAACCGGGGCAGGGCCGATCGCTCGCTGGTTGGACACGATCCACGGAACGTCGGTTCGCCGGTCAGCAGGCTCCGCCAGCGGGCCGATCGGCATCGCCGCCGTCGGGTCGGTGGATGCAGCGGAAGAGCGACACGCCCAGGCCCGCTCCGAGCACCGGGGCCGTCAGATACACCCACACCGAGTCGAGCTTCCAGGCCATCAACGCGGGCGCTAGCGACCGCGCCGGATTCATCGACGCCCCGCAAATCGGGCCCGCGAAAAGCGCCTCCAACGCGATCACGCTCCCCACCGCCACCCCCGCCATCAATCCCTTCTCCTTCGAACCGGTCGAGACGCTCAAAATCACGAACATCAAGATCAGCGTCAACAGGAACTCGAAGACGAATGACTGGAATTCGCCGCCCGTCGGCAATGTCGCGCCCAAGGTCCGATGCGTCGGAAACAACCCACTCAGCACGCCGCTCGCCGACATCGCGCCCACAAGCTGGCTCGCCACATACGGCCCCACCCAGCGGCCGTCGAACCGCCGCGCCAGAAAAAAACCAACCGTGACCGCCGGGTTCAGGTGGCAGCCTGAAACGTCGCCCAATGCGTAGATCATCGCGAGGACCGTTAGTCCAAACGTCAACGCGATCCCCACGTGCGTGACCGCTCCTCCCTGAACGTCGTTCACCACGATCGCGCCCGTGCCGGCAAACACCAGCACGAACGTTCCAAAACATTCCGCCGCAAGCTTTCGCATCCCCATCGCCATCATGAGCCGCTCGCCTCCCGATGTGATTCATCGCCCCGCGAACGGTAAGGGACGCTGTTCGGCGACGTCAAGCCAGGCAGGTGGCTCGCGAACGAGGACGAACCTGGGGCCGAAAGCGAGCGGCTCTCTTCGCCGTTCGATCGAATGCTGTTCGCGGAGCGGCGTAATCCGACCGGTGGAACGGCCGCGAATCGCGAGCTTTACGCGCACGCCGAGGGTGCGATGACGTTGCGATGACGTTGCGATGACGTCCGGCCCGAGCGTAACACTGGCCGGGCGGGTTATGCGTCATCCGCTGATACTGCCGGGCGGGTAACGCCGCTTCGATGAAGCTGGCCGGGCGGCTTACGACGCTCCGCTAAGAATCGGGCCGGGCGGCTTACGCCGCTCCGCTGGATTCGCGGCGTGGACGGACTACAGTGGAGGGCTCGATTCCAGCTCTTTTTTTGCCACAAGGAACGGCCTGTGCGGAACATGCCAGCAGACGGCGGAAACGCCGCGAATTCAGCAGCCTCGAACAGCGTGGCTTTGAGATCGACATTCCATTCGCCGAAGCCCCTTCTACGACTTCGGCCGCGTGCGTCGTTCGCGACCCGCTTGCTCGTGTTCGCTTGCGTGCTCGGCCAAGCGGTCCTACCGCTCGCTCCGGTGTCTGCGCAGCCGCCGGCGCCGCAACCGCCGCGGACCCGGCCTGTCGAAGGCTTGCGCGAATACAACCCGCGGGTATTCGCCCTGGTCGGTGGACGGGTGGTGGCCGCTCCGGGCAAGGTGCTGGAAAAGGCTCATGTCGTGTCCGTGACGGGATCATCGCCGCCGTCGGGCCGGATGTCGCCGTTCCAGCCGACGCCCAGGTGGTCGATGCCGCCGGCCGCACCATCTACGCCGGTTTCATCGATGCCTACACCGAGCAATCCGGGCCGGACGAAACGCCGTCCTCCGCCGCTCACTGGAGTCCCCATATCACGCCGCAGCTCCGCATGGCCGACCATTGGAAAATGGACGCCGCAGTGGCGGAAAAGGCCCGTGCACAAGGCTTCACCGCGCAACTGATCGCGCCGATCAGCGGGATTTTTAAGGGGTCCAGTGTGCTCGTCGCGACCGACGATGGCGAACGCGACCAAGCCGTGTTGCGGCCGGTTGCCGCGCAGCATCTGCGATTGACCGTCTCGCGGGGCGGCCGTCGGAGCGGATTTCCAAACTCTCCGATGGGCGCCGTGGCCCTCGCCCGCCAAAGCTTGCTCGACGCCGCCTGGCATGCCGAATCTTGGAAGGCGCACCAAGCCGGCACGCTGCCCGCCGCTCCGGAACGCAACGACGCGCTCGCCGCTCTGCAAACCATCGTGACTCAAAGCCAACTGGTCATTGTCGACGCCTCCGACGAACAGTTCGCGCTCCGCGCCGACCGGTTCGCTCGCGAGTTCAATCTGCGGATCGCTCTCCGCGGCTCGGGACGCGAATACCGGCAATTGGACGCGATCAAGGCGCTGGAGCGGCCGTTGATTCTGTCGGTCGACTTTCCCCGGCCGCCGCACGTGGCCACCGCCGAGTCGGCCGCGAACGTCGCCATTGAAGATTTGATGCACTGGGACATCGCTCCGGAAAATCCCGGTCGGTTGGAAAAGGCCGGAGTCCGCTTCGCTTTGACAACATCGGGACTGAAAGAACCGCGAGAGTTCTGGCCCGCGACTCGCAAAGCCATCCAACGTGGACTCGCGCCCGACACGGCGCTCGCCGCCCTGACCACCATCCCCGCCGAACTGTTCGGCGTCACCGAGCACGCGGGCACGATCGAACCCGGAAAATGGGCCAACCTGGCCGTTGCCACCGGCGACCTGTTCACCGACTCGGAAGCCCGCATCGCCGAAACTTGGGTTCGAGGCAAACGCTTCGAGATGAAACGCTTGCCAGTCGTCGATGTCGCCGGCGCCTGGAAAACGACGCTCTCGCCAGCTCCCCCCAAAGCGGGCGACGCCCGCGAATTCACACTTGAACTGCGTCGCAAAAACGACGAACTGTCCGGCGATATCGTGCTCCCGGCTCCAGCCCCCGCCGCCGCTCCGGCGAAAACCCCTGCGGGTGACACGGCGAAAGGCGAGAAGGCGGATGCCGAGGCTCGGAAAGAGGATGTCGCCCCGAAGAAAGACAGCGGCGACAAAAAGCAGCCGAGCGACAACGACAAGAAAGAAGCCGCTGATAAAAAACCGGTCGACAAGAAACCGGTCGACAAGAAACCGGTCGACAAGAAGCCGGTCGACAAGAAACCTGGCGACAAGAAACCGGTCGACAAGAAACCTGGCGATAAGAAGCCTGGGGATAAAAAGCCTGGGGACAATAAGCCGGTCGACAAGAAGCCGACAGCTAATGCGGATGGCGAGAAGAAGCCGGTCGACAAGAAGCCGGTAGG
>CAIXSC010000715.1 GCA_903921945.1 uncultured Planctomycetaceae bacterium | reverse complement strand
GCGTTCGAAGTGCTCGCGACGGACAAGATGTCCGTCGTACAAAGTGGAGGTTGGCCACAATCGAAGCCCACTCGGTAGCGTCTGAACGCGACGTGAAACCGGTGACACAACATCAAAAGCTGCATTGGTTTATGGAATATTGAACGGTATTGCGTTTACCGCCGAGCCGTAGGCGACGGCCGGGCCGCCACGCCCCTAAGCGTCGCCATACCGACTCTCGCCTCCAACCCGGCCAGCGTCTTCGACTTGGCGGTAAACGAAAGAACCCGGCCGTCTTCGTTTACCGCCAATGCTGTTCAGTGAGGCATAACAACTGACTGGGCAGAGGTTTTGCGCAGTGGTGGCAGTTTCTGATGCCGGGGGCGGCCTTGGGGCCAGCGAGACATTTTTGGCTTGATCACGCGCGGGGTGATCCGGTATGACGTGGTGGAATCTGCTCACAGCCGATTTCCCCGAGCAACATCGTGTACCACTCGTGGAAATTGAGTTTTGCACTTGGATCGCCTTCCGACAGGCGAGCTGTGAGAATCTGAAACTCGACCCTGAACGAGAGGCGATCGAAGTCCAGTTTCGCCGCCGTCGCCGCTACCAGCATCAACGCGTGAATCACGCAGTGTGCCAACAGCAATACGGTGTAAGATCCGCGGATTGAGTCCGGAAACGGGATCCGAGCATCCTTGCCCATTCATTTCGCGGCTCCTTGCTGGCTTGATTGGGTTGTTCAACCTAACTCTTGCATGAACCGCAGTTTATGAATGTGTCGAACGGCACTGGCGGCAAACGAAAGAATCCCGCGATCTTGGGGTAAGAGTAGGTGTTTGACACCTTTCCTCTCTCGTTCGGCCATCGCTGCCCCGACACCGGCCGAGATTGCGCAGTTTCCACAATTGTCCGCGGTTAGCTGGTTTGCTTGAACTCCCTTTCTCCATCCCACGAAAGCCGCAAGGTTTGCGTTTCTTCCCAGTTTGCATTTGCCGTTTCGCCAGCTTCTTTTCACCCCCTAGGCAATATCTATCCGAGCATTACTTTTGGACTGGATCTTAAATTTGCTAGTAACCGGACGGTTCGGCCTAGCGATCGGCCATCGGCGATTCATGATCGTCGCTCCAATCGCACAGTTTTCGGAGATGGCATCCTATGAAGGGGCGGCTTCACAAGACACTGGTCCGGAACATCAGGGCCTACTTTCGCAAGAAGATCCTGTCGAACCACGGTGTTGGCGTCGTGGCGAGGACGAAAAACGGACTGTTGGCCGTCGATGCTTGCGATTTCGCCGTATCCCGCGAACTGCTTTGCAACGGCAGCTACGATTGGCGAATCGTGGAATGGTTGCAATCGATGCTCGACCACCAGTCACTCGTGGTCTTTGTGGGCAGCCACGTGGGATCGTTGTTGATTCCCATTTCCAAGCATGTCCGCCGGACCGTTGGTTACGAAGCCGACCCGACCAATTTCCAATTCCTTAAAATGAACCTCGCGTTGAACAACGTCGAGAACGCCGTGATTCACAATCGCGCGATTGGCGAAGAACGCCGCCGGGTCCGGGTCGCGCGGAATCGGCTTAACACCGGCAACAGTTCCGTGAGCGTTTTGGAACCCCCGGGCGACAACGCGGTTGAAATGACCACGCTCGACGCCGAACTTGGCGGTGAACGGATCGACCTGATGGTCATGGATATCGAAGGCTACGAACTGCACGCGATGAAGGGCGCCGACCAGACCCTGGCGGCGACGAAACTGTTCTACGTGGAGTATGCGCCGGAGCAGTTGGCCGAGTTCGGGACCAGCCGAATGGATTTCATCGATCACCTGAGCGGGATCTTTGACCACATGTATATCTATGGCTCGCCCGTTCAGTGTTTCTATGACAGGCAATGGGTCGACTACCTCCGGGAACTCCCCGAACGGCGCGGCTTGCTGAAGAACTTGCTGTTTTCGAACGAGCGGCTGCCATAAGCGGAATGAGCCGAATCTTGGCCAGCGGGCGACTCCACAACCTTTCCCCGGTGGAAAACCAACGCGAGCATATCTGCCCACGGGGCCGAGCGTCCCTTCTGGCGAGCGACCGAAGTCACGCGTTGCTTTTCTTGTCGCGGCGTTTGCGAAGATGATACTTCCAGCCAGGCACAAAGAAACTGACCGCCGCGACCGCCCCGAAAATCAGATGCGCTTGGTTGGGCCAGTAAGCCATGGCAGCGGTGGTGGCGAATAGGGCGGCGGCCTGGAGATAAAACGCCCCTGAAAGAATCGCTGCTTTCACAAAGAACACAAATCCCATTATGATCGCCAGCACTGGCGAGAGCGTCAGCACTTCCAATCCGAGCCATGTTTCCAGCGGGAACAAGAGGGCGATGCCGATCATGCTCCCGGCCCAAAGATGCGCGATTTGCCGTTCGACAAATGTCACGGGCCCTTTGCGACGACGCAGGAACCAAAAAACGTACGCCCACGCCCACAGGGCAATCGTCCACAGACCCGCGTAATGCCAACGATTGCGGTCGCCGGCCAAATAGATCGAGTTCGTGAGCACGCAGACGACAACGAGCGCCAAGCTGTGCCACATCCACAGCAGGCCCCAGTTTTCGAGCACCACCGCGTGGTGGGTTTCCCGAAAGAGCCGTGACACGAGTTGTCCGAAGCGGCCCGTCCGGGCGGCGATCGGCTCGTCGATCAAGTACGCCTCGAGGTCGTCCGCCAGCGCGGCGGCGGTCGCGTATCGGAGATCGGGCGGCTTTTGCAAACATCGCAGCGCGATTAACTCCAATTCCGTGTCGGCCTTCGGATTGAGAAGCCGCGGGGCCGCCGGTTCCTGTTCCAGCAACAGCAGCAACGTATCGACGGCGGATGCGGCTTGGAACGGCGGCCGGCCGGTCAGCATGTGATAGAGGATCGACCCCAGGCTGTAGATATCAGCCGCCGCGCCGGCTTCTCCCCGCGCTCCCGCAGCCTGTTCGGGGGCCATATAGGCCGGCGTGCCGAGCACCGCGCCGGTCCGAGTCAGGCTTGCGGCATCCGAGACCTGTTTGGCCAGTCCAAAGTCGGTGATATGGGGCTGGCCATCGTCGTCGATCAGGATGTTGGAAGGCTTCAAATCACGATGCAATACGCCTTGGCGGTGCGCGTAATCGACCGCTCGGCTCACCGCCGCCAGCAGCCGCGCCGCTTCCCGAGGCGGCAAAGGGCCGGCGGAAAGGCGGTGCGCAAGCGTCTCGCCGCGGATATGCTTCATGCTGAAGAGTGGCCGGCCCGCCCATTCCGATACCTCGTAAACCGGCACGATGCCCGGATGATGCAAGCCGCCCGCCGCCTTCGCCTCGGCGCGAAACCGCGCCAAGTCGGACTCGCGGGCCAGCTTGCCGGGCAGCATCATTTTCACCGCCACTTCGCGCTGCAGACTCGCCTGCCACGCGCGATAAACCACCCCCATGCCGCCCTGGCCAATCTCCTCCAGTAGTTCGTAATCGCCGCAGCGAAACGGCCCCATCAGCGGCGAAGGCACTCCATGGCCGCCGGTCGAAGCGGCCACCATGTTGCGTGCCGCGCCCGCCCGCCCACCGTCGCCGCCCACCCCGACCGCCGGCGAGCCATTCCTCGCCCACGACTTCGCATCGGCGCCCATTCGATCGCCAACTTCCGCAGGAATGACTGCGGGTGAATCGGAAGGAACGCCCGCGGCAAATCCCGGTTGGGCACCTTCACGGGCATTCGGGCCTGCCACACAGGCGGCGGAACAAGTCGAATCCACCCAGCGCTCGCCCTCGCGATCCGATCGCCCGCCCGAAACGCCCACCGGTGTGGATTGACCGGTCGAGCCGTACTCGACCGCGGAACCGTACTCGACCGCGGAATCTCGCACGCCCGCGGAGCCGTGTTCGCCCACGCCGTCGTTCGCCGCCCGCATCGTTCCCGATGCCGTCGAATCCAGCGAAACTCGCGAATCGTCTGAGCCTCGCCAATCGTCTGAGGCTCGCCAATCATGGGAAGCTCCCGAATCGCCAGACCGGGCCGCCGCGGACCATCCCTCCGAAGCTCCCGACGATCGTCCCGACGACGACTCCATTGAAGATGAGGACGAAGATGAAGAGGAAGATGAAGACGACGTACCGGCAGCCGAGTGCCGCTCACGCAATTCCGCTCGACCGTGCGCCTTTCCTGGGGATGCATCGGTCCCTGGAGCGGCGACGGTCCCTGGAGCGGCGACGGCTTCGAGCGCTGGACTGTCGGTCGCGGGTGCCGACACGGCTTCGGCGAGCATCACGGCGCCCCAAAGCGGCCGCAGTTCCTTGGCGAGGTCCGGGTGGGCGGCACACACCGGTTCCAAGGCCACCGGTTCGCCTCGACGCATTCGATCCGTCAGTTCGGTCAGAAGTTCGGCGAGCCGCCGGTCTTGCTCGCTTTCTTCCTCATCGGACCACGGACGGTCGTCTCTTCGGGAACCGCCCCAACCCAACTCGCCCGATGGCGGGGTCACGGGGCGGGCCCGCCCGCCGCATCCCCGCCGAGCAATTCGCGTAGCCGTCGAACGGCTCGCAGATAACGCATGCTGGCCGCGGGTTCCGTCAGCCCCAATGCCTGGGCCACTTCTTGGTTCGATAACTGCTCATAATGCCGCATCGTGATGATTTCGAAGTCCAGTTCGTTCAGCTTCGCGACCGCCTCTTCGACACGGCGCGCCATTTCCCGCTGAATCGCCGCCGTTCCGGGCGTCACCTCGGGATCCCAGAGCTGGGCGGCCAAGTCTTCGCTGGAACGGTCATCGACCGGGTTGAGCAGCGGTTGCTCGCGATCAACGCTCCGTTTGCTCGACACACGATGCCGCCGGTGCGCGTCGATGATGCGATCCCGCGCGATTTGCCGCAGCCACAGGTGGAACGGCATCGGGGCCGTCCGCAGGTACTCTTTGAGGCGTCGATGGGCTTCCACCATCACGTCTTGCACGACGTCGCTCACGTCGATCCGCCGCTGGATCCGCTGATCCAGCCGCATCTGGATCATCCGCCGAACGCCATCGCGATGACGCTCCATGAGCTGATTGACGGCGTCCCCATCACCAGCTTTCGCGTCGGCGAGCATCTCTTCCGTCTTGTTCGAAGTAGGCCACATGCCAGCAGTATAGGAGCGAATTGGCAAACCGGCACGCGGAAAGCCGTATCCGCTCGCGAATTGCGCCCACCCCCACTCCGCCCCAACGCCCCCCACCAGCGGCCGCAGCCCAAATCCCCTCCGATCCACTCGCTGCAAAGCCGTTGCAGATGCCGGAAACGAATTCACGGAATCGCTCGATACGGCCGATACAACCGTTACGGTCGTTAAAGATGGAAAAGTCGCAAGCCTTGCGAGCCGCCACCCAGTGGCTGGTCGCAACCGGGAGAAAGCCGCGCCGTGAGTCTTTCCGCATGCTACTCACTGCCGGGCGATCCACTGCCGGGCTGCACGTCGCAGCGTGGCTCACGGCCGCACGGCGTCCCGCTGCGTAGCACCCAGCAGCGTGGCTCACGGCCGCACGGCGTGCCGCCGCGTCGCCTATTCTCGCGGAGCGTGCCACTTGCTTGTTCGCTGCTCGTGGCGGCCACCATGGGACACTGGGGGCCGAGCCGTTGGCTTGCGCCGGCAGCGGCTCAGCCTCCGCGAACGGGCACGCCTGCCAATATTCTTCCAGCACCCGCCGCGGTTGGCGGATTGAACGCCCCGGGGACGGAGCCGAACGCCGGTCCGGCGGCTCGCGAGGGCGAGCCATTCGCGGCCGACCAAGTACGGCTGCGATTGTTGCCATTCGGCGGCACGCCCAAGCCATCCGCCCAAACGTTACGGCGGTTCGACCAATTCGTCGAGGAGATTCGCGACACGGAGAATACGCTCGACCTGGTGGAAAACCGTCCACGGCTCATGCGGCTGAAACAACAGCCCTTTCGTATCCAGCTTGGCGATGAAACGGTCGCGAACTACATCCTGGTGACGGAACGCGAAATGTCGTTGACCGGCGTGAAGGTGGGCACCACGGTGCTCAATCTGTGGTTCGCCGACCCGGCGGCGCCAGATAAGCCGGAGTTGCTGAGTTACCTGGTGCGAGTCGTGCCCGATCCGGAGGCCCGCGAGCGTCTCGAGCGGGTGTATTCGGCCTTGGAAACGGAGCTGAATCGGAATTTTCCGAACAGCGTGGTGCGATTGTCGCTGGTTGGCGATCGGCTGCTGATTCGCGGGCAGGCGAAAGACGTGGAAGAGGCGACCCAGATTCTCCGGATCATCGGCGCCAACGCGCCCGGGGGACCGGAGGAAATCCCACTCGATAGCGACGACGGAAGCGATGTGGCGACCACGATGGGCGTCGATCCACTGACCGGCGAGATGCGAGTGCAGGAAGTGCGAACGCAGCCACAACCGCAACTGCAGAGCTATCAGCTTCGCAGCCGCGGAGGAGGACCGGGGAACGCGAATGCCAACAACCCCAATGCCGGTCCCGGCGTGGGCGGCGGACCGAACAACGGCCGCTTTGGACGGCGGAATTCCAATGTCATCAACATGCTGCGAGTGCCCGGCGTCCACCAAGTGACATTGAAGGTGACGGTCGCCGAATTGAATCGCAGCGCGCTTCGATCGATCGGGGCCAAGACGACGTTTGGTGGCAGCGGCGACGTCGGCTTTTTAAGTTTCGCGACCAGCGCCACGGCTTCGCCCGCCGCCGGCTTTCTGCCCGGACCGCTGGGTGGCGCGGGCGGAGCGTTCCTGGTCGACACCGGCGAGTTCGATTTGGCGCTCACCGCGCTCAAGCGGCTCGGCTATGCCCGTTCGCTGGCCGAACCGAACCTCACGACGCTCAACGGCAAGCCCGCCAATTTGCAGATCGGCGGCCAGTTCCCAGTGCCGCAAGCCCAGTCGTTCACGACCAGCGCCGTGCAAACGGTCGCCTTCATCGACTTCGGAGTGCGGTTGCAATTCATCCCGGTCGTCACCGATGGCAATCGCGTGCGGTTGAACGTGTTCGCCGACATCAGCGACCGCGACGACGCCAACTCCGCCGACATTGGCGGCACGCTTGTGCCAAGCTTGGATACGCGCAACTTCAACACTCAGGTCGAATTGCGCGAGAGCCAGACGTTGGCGGTCGCCGGCTTGATCCGCAATCGCCTGCGAGGGAACAGCGCGCGAGTGCCGTTCCTGGGCGAAATACCGCTCGTAGGACGGCTCTTTAAGAGTGACAGCGTGGAATACGAAGAGACCGAATTGGTCGTGTTGGTGACGCCTCATCTGGTGTCGCCACTGGACGCCGAGGAACGTCCGCCGCTGCCCACCGCCACGGTTTACGAACCGACGGATGCCGAGTTCTTCCTGCTCGGACGCATCGAAGGCCGCCGCACCGAGGATTACCGCGCGCCGGCGCGTTCCGACCTGCACCGCATGGAAGCGTTCCGCCGCTGCCAACAACAGTACATCCTCGGGCCATCGGGTTACTGCCAGGAGCTACCGCAGCCATGACGAACCGCGCCCTCCGGTGGAATCGCGTTCTGAACGGACGACCACGCACGCGTTTGGACCAAGCTAGCCAGATGAGCGCGGCCAGCCAGATCAGCGCGGCCAGCCAGATCGAACAGGCCCGGCAGATGAGCGCGGTCAACGGCGGCCATGCGCACGGTTCAACCCGATATGTCGTGCGGATCGGGCGAATGGGGGGACGCGCGCTGTTGGCGACCGTCCTGGCGGCGTCCGCGGGGTGCCATCTGTGGCCCCACCGTGAAGAGTCGCGGCCGGCGGATATCGCCTCCGGATCTGTGCCGCCTCCGCCCGGAAGCATGACCTGCGCGTGGCATCAAGCGGAAAACGCCAAGGCCCGCGGTTATGACTGGGTGATCGCCCAGCACCAGTGGTATCAGGGCGGCGAACATTTAGGTCCCGACGGCCAAGAGCGGCTCGCGCGATTGGCTGCTCAGTGGCGCGAGTCCACGCGACCGGTGATCATAGAGCCGCACACGATCCTGGTGCGTCGCGACCTCTCCGACGACTACGGCAAGTCCGAGCCGCAATTGTACGAGGAATCGCTGAAATCCGCGAAGGAACTGGATGAGCGCCGCCGGCTCCACATCGTCGAGCAACTGGCCAGTCGCGGATTCGAGGACGCCAACGACCGAGTCGTGATCGCACGGCCGCCCTACGACGCGTTGTATGGCCAGGACGCCGAGATGGCGTTCCAGCAAATTGAATTCGGCGGGGTTTTTGGCGGAAGAGGCGGCCGGGGCATCGGCGGCGGGTTCGGTGGCGGTGGTTTCGGAGGCGGAGGCTTGGGTGGCGGCGGGTTCGGGGGCGGGTTTGGTGGCGGTGGTTTTGGAGGAGGCGGGTTTGGCGGTGGAGGATTCTTCTAATGCCAAGCCTCCAACACAACACGCGAGCGGCAGCGTGGCTGGCGCTGCTGGTCATCACGACCGGTTTGCTGTCCGGTTGCGCTTGGCAGCGCGAATCGACGAAGTCCGGGGCGAACCCGCGCCACGCTCTCTTGCCCGATTGGTTTTCCTCGAGCAAGCCTGCTTCTGGCTCGTTGACGTCGGGCGCGGCGGCAGCCGCCGCGCCGGTGGATAACCAGCTTCCGCCCGCCGATGCGGCCACGTTATGTCTGACCACCGCCCGGCAGTTCGATCAGGGCGATCGCCCGGCGGAGGCGGTCGCCCAGTACGAACGGGTGCTGTCGCTGCAACCGGACACGCCGGGAATTTCCGCGCGATTGGCGGTGCTCCACGGACGGCTCGGCAACCACGAACTGGCGTCCCGTCATTTCCAAAAGGCGTTGGAACAGTCGCCGCGCGACGGGCGGCTGTGGAACGACTACGGCTACCACCATTATCAGAACGGGCGTTGGAGCGAAGCCGAGCGAGCCTTCCGCGAATCGTGCCGATTGGACTCCAAGCTGGAACGCAACCACATCAACCTGGGACTCGCGCTCGCTCAACAGAACCGCCTGAACGAAGCGTTCGAGGCGTTCACGAAGGCGGTGAGTCCCGGCGCTGCGCATTCGAACATCGGGATGGTGCTAGCGCAGCAAGGCCGCGCCGCCGAAGCGCTCGAAGCCTTCGAGCAAGCACTGCGAACCGAGCCGAATCTCCGCCAAACCCAAGTGGCTCGCGATGTCGTGGCTCGGGCGGCGAACTCACATGGAGCGGTCACTCGCGAAGCTGTGGCTGGTCCATCCATAGCTCCTCCAACTGTGGCGAGCGATTCGATGGCGGGCGGCACGATCGTGGCTCGTCATCCGTCTGGCGGCGCTGTGTCTGGCGGCGCTGTGTCTGGCGGCGCTATGGCTGGCGGCGCTATGGCTGGCGGCGCTATGGCTGGCGGCGCTGTGCCTGGTGGCGCTATGGCTGGCGGAACCATGGCTGGCATGGCTGGCGCTGGGCCGGGACGGGCGAGCGGCGCGATTGCACCGGTGAGCCACTTCGAGCCGGTCGCTCCAACCCAGCCGTCGTCTCCGAGCGACTCTTTCAGACCGATGGGGTGGTAGGCTATTCTGGCAGGGGTTGGAGCGTTACGGCGCGGCGTCATCGGCCTGCGGCGGTCTGCATGAGCGTCTCTGTCGCCCGCTTCCATCTCCTGCTTGGGCCGGCGATCCATGAGTGTTGTGAAGCGCCACCGCGGTTCCCGTCGTTCCGGACAGGCGTTGCTTGAGCTGGCGATTGTGTCGTTCGCGCTCACCTTGATGCTGGCGGCAGTGATTGCGATTGGCATGCTGCTGTTCGCGGACCAAACGCTGCAGCAAGCGGTGGATGTCGGGGCGCAGGAACTGGCGCGTTTGCCGTTGCCGCCAGTGCTGGAATTTCCGCCGCACGGCGCCCAGGCCGGATTCACTTCAGCGACGCAACGCACGTCCACGAATCCGAACGCGATCGGGACGTTGTTCGCGAACTCGGCGGTACGATCCCGGATTTTCGACGAGTCTTACTTGGTGGTCGATATTACGGCGGGAGCGTCGGAATTGGCGGCTGGCCAAACGCTCGACGACTACTTTGCCGCGGCCCCGCTCCTGAATCGGCTGTTGCGGCCGGTCATGATTTACGAAGAAGTGCTGCTCGATGGCGAATCGACTCCGCGGCGGTTGGTGCGGTTTCCGGGAGCGCTGGTCCGCAACGGCGACACCGCGGCGCCGGGCGGCCACGAAGACCTGACCGTGCTCATTCCGGTCGTGCGGGAACGCGGGGGACTGACCGGACGGGGCGTGCCTGTCGAGACCGAGACGCTGAGCATGGAGTGGCGATCGGTGGTGGAGGAGATCCGCGCGGCGAGTGCCGCGGATCCGACCGTGTTTTACGGTCCTTTCAGCCTGCTGCAACCGACAGGAGCCACGCCACCCGCCGGTTTCGAACCAGGGTTCGTGGCGTTGCGGCTGAACTACCCCTTTCAGGCCGCTTCGCTGGTCGGCTTCCAATACAAGCACGCGGACAACTCCATCGATGGACAAGCGGCGATTGGCGAAGAAGGACTGCAAAACTTGCCGGTCGGCGCTGACGACTCGGGAGTGGTCGCTGGCGCCACGCCGCCCGCGCCATACCAACTTGTCGCCACCGCGAACGCCGGCTTCGGTCCGAACGCCGGCCGGCTCGGCATGGGACGACAAGCCGCGTTCGGCGGCATCGTGAGGCCGTTTCGTCGCGTGCTTTCCACGCAGGCGATTTACCGCCGCGAGGTCTTCGAATGACGCCCGCGCTCGAGCTTTCGTCACAACAACGGTCTGCCCCACCACGGCTCGCGTGCTCTCCGAGTGGCTGCCAGCCGCTTGATCCACAGCGCCTTAGTCCGCAGCCGCAAGGTCCGCAGCCGCTTGCTCCACAGGGCCTTCGTCCGCAGCGGTTTGCATGCCCGCGATTCGTGCGTCAACTATTCGCGAGTCAACAATTCGCATGCCCACGACTCGCACGCTTGGGATTTGCGCGTGAGCGATTTTCGCGTGAGCGATTTTCGCGTCAGCGATTGGCGCGTCAGCGGCGGGGGGCCGTATTGGTATGGTTCGCGGTGTTTGTTTTTGTCGCGTTAGCCTTGGCCGCGTTGGTCGTGGATGGCGGATTTGCGCTGTTGACTCGCCGACAGCTACAGACGGCCGCGCATTGCGGGGCGTTGGAAGGTGCGCGTCGGCCCTTGGCTGTGGATGACGCTACGCATCGAGCGGCCGTGGCAAGGGTCGTCAGCCAAGTGTTTGACGACAATCTCGATCCGAGTGATGGCGACGCGGTGGGCTTTGGAGCGGGCCCCGATTTCAGCTACTCGGGCGGGATCGCGCTTCCGGGCACCGAGTATGTCGCGGGACCGACCATCGTGGTCGGCGTCCAACCGGTTCACAAGCCGAGCTTGGCGGCGAACAGCGTCAATCACGTGGCGGGAGATCTGGTTCGCGGCGATTACGATCCGTCCGAGTCACGCCATCGCGAAGGGATCAATGCCGCATCCGGCGAGTTTCCGTATGATCGCGACGACTTCACGGCAAACGCCACGGGAGACGCGTTCCTCTTGCGCTTGCGACGCACGGGAGAATCGTTTTCGTCACTGCCTGGAGGCGGCGCCGGAATCGCGACCACCGGCACTCGCGTTCCCTATCTTTTCGGCCGCACACCGGCCGGCGGCGCGGCTTGGCTGGATGAACGTGCCCGCGGGATCGCCGTCCGGGCAACCGCGATCGCTCGCCGAGCGCCTGTGGTGATGGTGGGACCGGCGATTCCCTCCGCTGTTTACAGTGGCAGCGGCAGTTTCCCCGCACTGACCGGCCGCGCGCCGTTCGCGGTCGCGCAGGCGACGTGGAACGCTGCCGCCGAGACACGCATCGATACGGCCGACCTGGGTGTCGCGAGCGTGGTGCGGTTGGCGGGAATCGGTTGGTTGAGTGCCGCGCTCGACGGCAGCCAAACCAACGTGACAGCCAATTCGGCAGCCGGCTTCCCGGCCGACCGAGCGTTTATCGCGCGGTGTGACCATGAATTGTGGGAAGTGGCCGCCCACGGCGGCTCTAACAACTGGACAGCAACCCGAGCGGTTCGCGGTTCCACCGCCTCCGGCCATGCCACTGGCGCGATCGTGTATCGCAGCGAACCCCTACAGGCTGGCGCCGCGATCGCCGACTGGCATGTGGCGCCCGGGGGCACATTGCCCGCGGCCGGCGACGGTTTCGTGCCGCTGTTCGCCGAACTGGCAGGGGCTGGCGAACGAGTGGTCGGTTTCGGACGCGCCACCTGGGCCTACGACGGCGACACGTTAGTCATCACTCGCGCCGCCGATCAACTGGCGGTGAGTAACGCCGCCGCCCACTTCCATTCCACCTTGCCCAGCGGCCTGAACGCCGCCCAGATCGCGGCGCTGCTGGCGGCCAGTCGCCAAACGACCGCTGCGCTTCAGGCGGCCGTGCTCGCTCGCAGCATCGACTAGTCCGCGGGCTGCCCTCTCCCGGAATCGTCGCGATCCGCTGACTACGGCGCCGGCGGGGAACCGCCTTCGGGAGCGCCGCCTGGCGCGCCACCCGGAGCGCCACCCGGCATGGGCTGCGTCATTCGCTGCTTCATGGCGTCCATTTGCGCCTTCATGCGTGCCTGCTGGGCTGGAGGCATATTCTTGTAGCTCTCCTCCATCGCCTTTTGAGCCGCGCTGGGATCCAGCTGCGCCGGGGCGCCGCCGGTTTGAGGCTTGATTTCCTCCACGGATCCTCCGCAGCCGGCCAAGGCCAGCGATACGCCCATCAACGCCACGAACAGACTCCCGCGCTTCATCCAATTGCTCCTTGTTGACTGATGAAAAAGGAAACGAGTGACACAAGCACGCGGCAGGGACTAACGTTGTCGCAGCCATGACGCGTGATCTTCCCAGGCCCGCATTTCGCGCGTCCGGCCCAGTTCCCGATAAAACGCCACCAGCTCGGCGACCCGCGTTGGCTGGTCGATCGCTCCGAGCGCGGTTCGCAGTGAACGCAGCTTCGCATCGCTGGTCAACGCCTCGAGCTTCGCAATCCGCTCCCGGAGTTTCGCGGCCTCGTCGGTTCGACGCAACCGGTTCAAGCAAGCGACTTGGCGATTCAACGTGCGCCAATCCGCCGGCCCGGGCCAAAACTGCAACGCGTTTCCATAGGCTTCGAGCGCGCCTTCGAGATCCTGCCGCAGTTCGTGTCGCACCTGTCCGACGCTCAACCAATACTCGTAGCCGTCACGCGTCGCCGACCAGCGATCGACGACGGCGGCGGCCCGCTCCAGTTCCCCCACGGCGATCAAAGCGTTGACCAACGAGGCGAGGAAGAGCGGATCGCGTTCCGAGGCGGGTGCTTCCTTCTCGCCCTTTTCCAGCATCGCCAACGCGAATTTGGGATCGCCTTCTTGCTCAAACCATCGGCCGAGTGCCGCGTAACCGTAGGGGCCGTCCGGTTCGGCGTCGCGAAACTGGATGTAGCGACGCGCCTCGGTGCGCGCCGCGTTACGCTCGACGTCAAACGAACCGATGACGCCATCGAGTTCGGGATTGGCCGTGGCGGGAAAGAATTGGCTCATGAACCACTCTCGCAACCGGCCACCGCGTTCGGCGGGCGTCGAGGCCTCGTGTACTTTCCAGAATTCAGCCTCGTAGAGATGGGAACGGCCCGTCAGGTCGCCAAGCTTCCACAGCATGAAGTACGGATCGATCGCGCGCGGATTCACCTGGATCGCTTGGCGAAAGTACTGCTCGGCGCGGTATGGCCGCAGGCTCAACAACAACTCCATCCGACCCTGTTGCGACCGCGCCATCGCGGCTAGCGGCGACTGGTCCGGAACCTGCTGCAAATGCGAAGTCGCCCAAGCGATGCCATCCGCTCGCGACAACGCTTCGTCGCGCACACACGCCTCAGCAAACGAAAGATGGGCGGCGTCCGAACGCGGATGCAACCAGAGGTAACGCGCCAGTTCGGTCCGTGTCTCCGGCCACAAACCGCTGCGCGCGTACCGGTCCGCGCGACGAAAGGCCGTTTCGAGCCAAGTGAACGCGGCCGTCCCCGCAAGCACGGCGGCGATCACCAGCCCGAGGAGCAATCGGCCTTGCCATCCGAGCTGTCCGAGTCGGCCCAGAACGCGGCGCCTGCGGTCCGGGCCCGCATGCTGAAGCGTTTTCGAGCCGGAGCCGGGATCGGTCGGTGATGAAGCGAGAGGCGCGGCGCTCATCGCGGTTCCTCCCCTTCGTAGACAATCCAGTAGCGATCAGCCGCCAGTGCTTCGCACACTTGCGTCCGGCCGCTCGGCCAATGGATCGTCGCTCGAACGGGCCCCGAGCTCGCGCCCAACCCCGCCAAGACTCGAGTGTCGGAAGCGGCCAGGTAGCTGCCGCCGGCCATGATCGGCAAGGTCACACGCGTGCTTCCCGACTGCACCTCGATGCGTCCGCCAACCGGCGGCATCCGGTCGCGAGTCCGCAGTTCCAAGCCCAGAAAATGCCGATCGGTCGCCGTATCGTTTCGCAGCAAGGCGATGGGCTGAGCGATGTGGGACACCGCGAAGTCGAGATCCCCATCGTTGTCGTAATCGACGGCGGCCACTGAGCGGCCGACTCGCGCTTCCTGAAAGAACGGGCCCGCATCGCCGCTGGCCTCGTACAGCCGGCCTCGTCCATCGTTCCACAACACCTGCGGCGTCATCGCGAACGGGGCGACCGCCGGTCCCAACACGTGGCCGTTGACCACGAGCAAATCGGACGCGCCATCCCGGTCGAAGTCGAACGCGGCGGAACCGAACCCCAGGCTTTCAAAGCTCGTGACAGCGGCCCGCGAGCGATAACTGTCGTCGTGGAACTGCAGCCCGCCCAGATTGCGATACAACGTGTTCTTCGATTGGAAATAATGCGTCAGATAAATGTCGGGCAACGCATCGCCATCGAAATCGGCGCAGGCGATCCCCATGCTCGCTTCGTTCTGACCCGAGCCGCTCACCGCGGCGCCGCTCTCCATCCCGACTTCCAGCCACTGATTCGCGGGCCCAGCAGCGTCCGAGCGGCTGCGAGTGAACAGCAGATTCGCGTCCATATCGTTCGCCACGTAGACCTCCGCGCGACAATCGGCGTCCAGGTCGACCACCACGATCGCCAGCCCCTTGCCCTGTGGCGTGGAAAAACCGAGCGACTCGAGGCGATCGACAAACGTTCCATCGCCTTGATTGAGCCACAAACGATCGGGGACCGCCGCGTAATCGCCCGGACCACAGTAGCCAGGCTTGCCGTCGTACCGGCAGATTCGGCGGTTCGCCAACGTGACATCCAGGTAGTTGACCACGTACAAGTCCAGATCGCCGTCGCTGTCGGCGTCGAACCACGCCGCGCTGGTGCTCCAGAGCTCGTCGCTAGCCCCGGACTCGATCTCGACAAACGTGCCGTCGCCCTGGTTTCGCCACAGGGAATCGCCGCCGAATCCGGTCACATAGAGATCGGGAAAGCCATCCGCGTCGTAATCTCCCACCGCACAACCCTGCATGTAGCCGCTCGGATGGAGCCATGTGGCCGCCGTGATATCGTCAAACCGCCCTTGGTCCGCATTGCGGAACAGGCGGCCGCGCGCGGACGGACGCTCGTTGCCGCCCGTGCCGGAGCGGTCATTCGCAAGCTGCGGCGGTTGCCGCTGCGGCTGCCGCGGATCCGTCTCGCGCGATCCTTGACGTGTTCCTTCGCGAAGTCCAGGCTCGCTCGTGCCGGTTCGAGCGGTGACGGCCTCGAGCGGGCCGCCGTCGGCGGCGAAGAGATCCCATCGCCCATCGTGGTCGTAATCGAACCAAGCGAGCCCGGTGCCCATAATCTCTGGCAGAAAGAAACGTCCGGGCACCACATCGTTATCAGGCTGAAAACGAATGCCGCTCGCGGCCGCCACTTCGATCAACCGTGCAGACACTCGTGGCCGCAATTCGGCGGATCCAGCCGGTCGTTCGAAGGCCACCGCGGCATCCTCTTTGGCCGAAGCATGGGCGGTCGGCGAAGACGCGGTTCGCCGCGCTTCATCCGACGACACATCCGCAGGAGACGTGCCAGCGACCGTCAAGTCGGCACGTGCGGGGCCCGCCAATAATCCGCCTGCACTTGCCCCGTTTTCGTTCGCCCGGTTGGCATCTTCCCGGCCGACATGTTCCCGGCCGGCATCTTCCCGGTCCGCTGGATTCACGACACGGGCGTCGGGCGGTGGGGAACCGCCACAACCGCCAAGGGCGACTACCAGCCCGACCGCGAAGGAGACGGCAAGACCGACGAACAGCCACCGATCTTGCCATCGGGCGGGACGCATCACAGAAAGCTTCGCCGTATACGCCTACTGCGTGACCGCCTCGCCACCGTTGCGCGTTCCCATGCCCCACCACACCGCTTGGGAAACGGAATCCGACGTGAAGCGAACCGACCCATCCGCCATGCCAACCACGACACCTCCAGTGTGTTCGCTGGTAGCCGCCAGGAGGTTCGAGCCGAGCCAGTCGCCTTGGTAGGAATGGCAACTCTTTTCGTTCGGCAACATCGTGTGACTGTAAGTGCCGCCGTTGCCGACAAACGACCAAGAGAACGCCGCGCCACGCATGTCCGGCCGGCCGCTCAAACCGGTCTGCGAGAGGCAGTTGGCTCGCGTCAGCGCGGTTGAATTGCCCGAGGCCCACGTCCAGACCTGAGCCTTGATTTCGCGTTTCTTCTGCGTGGCGCCATCGGAATAGACCGGGTTCTGAATCACGAACTCCGAGTAGGCCGCCGTGTTGCTTGTGCCATCGGTCAGGGCTGCCATGGTCAACGCGGTGTCATTCCCCGGATCGTTCCACGCGTACATGAACGCCGCCATGCCGTTGTGCCGGCCTTCGGTGGCTAGTGTGGCATTCGATCCGGTGTGCGGTTCGTAATGCGACGTGCCGTTGTTGATCGCGTACGTGAAGTTGCCCGCGCCTTTGTGCAGTTGGTTCGGGTTCGACGGGCAATTGAAGACCGGAATCCGACCGCTGAACGATTGCGGATTGCCGCCCCACCACGTCGCATGGTACGCGCCGCCATTGGGCCCCGGGTTCGCGTCGGCGACCGTTTTGTTGTTGTTCGCGAAAATGTCGTACTCGGCGGACCGCTCGATGTACGGCATCAAGAACACCTTCTCCGAGTAACCCGAGTAGGCGCCGCCCGCCGAGTTGCCCCAACCGATCGAGATCGGGAACGAATTGTAGGTGTCGTGGTAGTTTTGCATCGCCAAAGCGATCTGCTTGAGGTTGTTCGTACACTGCGTCCGCCGCGCCGCTTCGCGGGCCGACTGGACAGCTGGCAGCAGCAGAGCCACCAACACGCCGATAATGGCAATCACCACAAGCAGTTCCACCAGCGTGAAACCGGAACGAGAAGCACGCGGACGAATACACATACTGGCACCTCGAGCAACCGCCACTGGCAGGCGCAATCCTGGATTACGAATAAGTCAGTTCGTTAAATTTATAAGTCGGCTAAAAACATCCGTCAATGAATTCCCCTTCGAAAACCAGTCGTTAAGGGGAGAATGACGTACCGTCGGATCGGTGCGTGGGCTAGAAACGCCCCGCCCAGCCCGCCACCCTCGTTGCGAGCGAAAACCCCATGGCCGTTCTGTGGTATCGAGCGACTCTGACGGCGGCTACCAGCGGCGTCACTTCGCCACAACGGGTGGGGCACGATATGCTCACAAGCGGGCATCGAGTTCCAGCACGAGTGACCCAACCGTCGGCTTACTCCGCACCAGCCGGCTCGATGATCACCGTCTCCCCGCCCCGTTTCGCCGCCGGCGCCTGAATTTCGCTGACCCGGCCGCTGGGCCAGCGGACGACCACAGATTCTCTGGCAAGAGGCGCCGCGACCGAGACACGCAGGTCGGGAGCCGATAGGTAACTGCCGCCTCCTCGCACCTGTCGTGCGGCGGAACCTGCCGAGCCGCGAAAAGTGACCCGGGCCCCAATTCCGTCGCGGTTGCTCGCGGTGCCGACGAGCCGCACGGTGAGCGCTGGCCCGATCGCCGTCCGAGCCGCGGCGGACAAGTCGGCCGAGCGTTCCAGGGCCATGTTCCGGAGCACGGCCGGACGTTCGTCCTGTCGCTGAAAGACGACGTCCGGGTCGCCATCGTTGTCCAGATCACAGACGGCGAGACCGCGCCCGCAATGCGGTTGTTCCAGAAAGCGGCCAGCGACTCGATTGGCGACTCGCACGAAGCGGCGGCCATCGAACCGGTACAGCAGCACAGGTTGCGTATACGGCGAATTCTCGCCAATCTCGTGGCGGTTGTCGTCGACGTGGCCATTGACCACGATCAAGTCCAGCTTGCCATCCAGGTCGAAGTCCGCGAACTGCGTTCCCCATCCGACATGCACCAGGCTGTCGGCAACCAAGCCGAAGCGCGCCGACGCGTCCAGAAACAGGCCGCGGCCAAGATTCTCGTAGAACGCGTTGTATTCCAGTTGGAAGTTGGTCGTGAACAGCTCGGGCAGGCCATCGCCAGTGATATCCGCCATGTCGACCCCCATGCTTGCCTGAGCGGCGCCATTGGCGTCATAGGCCGCGCCCGAGGTCTCGGTCGCGTCGCGAAACCGTCCACGGCCGTCGCCCATAAACACGAGATTGGGATGAAGATCATTGCCAACATAGAGATCGACATGGCCGTCGTCATCCAAATCGCCAGCGACCACTCCCTGGCCTCGATAAGCCGCACCGCCCATCCCGGCTTCATCAAGCTGTTCGCGGAATGTCCCGTCCCCCTGGCTGCGATAGAACGCGTCGCGTTCGCCGGCCATCGAATTCGGACCGCAGTGCATGCGGATCCCGCGAGTCCGATCGCCGCAGTACGGGTTCGTTTCCCATGTCCACTTGGCATAGTTGCAGACGTACAGGTCGAGCGATCCATCTTCATCGGCGTCGAAAAACGCAGCGCTCGCCGCCCAGCGCGGGTCCGCCACCGCCGCTTCCAGTTCCACTCGCTGAAAAGTCCCGTCCCCTTGGTTCCGCAACAAGACATTCGGTCCAAAGCGAGTGATGTAGAGGTCGGGAAAGCCATCGTTGTCGTAGTCGCCCGCCGCCACGCCAGCGCAAAAACCCTCGATGTCCGCCAGCGCTGCCAATGTCACGTCCTCAAATCGCCACGCGGTGGACGGCGAGCCAGCCGCAGTCGACGGCGAGCCCGTTATGGCTGTCGGCGAGCCAGCCACGGTTGTCGGTAAGCCGGCGACGATCGCGTTGCGGTAGAGTCGGCAGCGTGCCCGCTTCGAGGGTTCGGCGAGCGGAAACGCGGTGCCCGTGCAAAAGAACAGGTCGTGCCAGCCATCCCGATCGAAATCGAAGGTCGCCAGCCCGCTTCCGTTCGCGGCGGGAAACGGCTTCTGTGGCGAGTTGCCGGAAACGTGCGTGAAGCGGATCCCCGCCGCGTCCCCGACCTCCTCGAACCAAACGGGTTCCGCCGATCCACCACCGCCGTCCACCGCCGCGCCACCGGTCGATTCGGCCGAAGACTTGCCGCCCGCCTGCGGCGGCGACGGCAACCGTGTCAGCCCCGGCGTCGGCGCCGATTTCGTCGCCGCCGACAAGGGCGAAGCGGGAGGCGAAGAGGCGGGCGAAGAGGGATGGGACGGCGAAGACGCAAAGGAAGAGGTCGAGGAAGGTGATCGCGACGAGGAAGCAGGAGACGACGCGGACGACGAGGGCGAGGAAGCGGGGTCCGAAGGAGCAACGGATGGAGCCGGGCCGTCCGAGTTGCCCGCCCTATCCGCGTGGCAACCGG
>CAIXSC010000714.1 GCA_903921945.1 uncultured Planctomycetaceae bacterium | reverse complement strand
GACATCCAAGGATGGACTCGCCGCCGACCACCCGTGGCATCACGTGGCTGTCACGTACACGTTCGGCAAACCTGACAGTTTGCGCGCCGTGATGGATGGGAAGGAGTGCTCAGGCGTCTGGGACATGGATGGCAAGACCGATCGAGCACCGGTCAGCGATCCCGACGACCTTCATCTCGGCTCGGGCAACGGTGGCGGCGCCGCGAATCGGTTTGTCGGAGCTCTCGATGCATTGGCGATCCATCGCGGCGTGGTGCCGCTTGAAACATTGAAGAGCCGGTTTCGTTTCCTGCCTCCTCCACCTTCGGTCGATCCGGCAACGCTGCCCGTTGGCCGAGTCGTCGTGGAACTTTGCGAGCAGGGGATCGCGAGCAGTTTGAGTTGGCCGGCCATGCCGCCGCTGGCGAGTGAACGTTTCGAGATTCCCGCGTTCGGACTTGCCGAGTTGCCGCCGAAGTACGTCGAAACCGGAATTCGCGGAGATCGGGCGAATCCGCTCCTCCTGCGATTGGCGGCCAAAGTCCAGTTACCGGCCGGCAAGCATCGCTGGCTACTACGCGCCCGTGGACTGACTCGGCTTTACGTGGATGGTTCCCAGGTGCTCAGCCTCGCGGCGATCAAGGGGGATAGCGGCGGCCACGGCACGGTCGCCCGAGTGGAAGACTATTTGAATCTCGGCCCCGATTTCCGTTTCACACCTCCTGGCACGCAGGAGTCTTGGAAGGAATTGTCCATCGAGGGCGGCGAACACGTTGTCATCGTGGAAACGATGATCGGGGGCACGCTCGGCGGAGCAAAGCTGCGGCCGGAACCCGGAGAGACGGTCGTGGCCGTCGCGCTGGAAGGACGCAACGACTGGCGCTTGCTGGCCGCGCGTGCCGCTAGCGATCTCGCAGACATCCCGCAAGGAGAAGCGAACAGTTTGGGCCCGCATTACACGGATGCCGTCTGGGAAGCGTACGCGGCGGAGATGAGTCGCGAATTCGGACGTCGGGCCGCCGCGACGCGAGCCGCCCTGCGAGCGAGCCAGGACGACTTCTGGAAAGTCCGGCGCCAAGCCGCCCAGGAATGGCTCCAGCAAGTCCCCGGCCCGGCGGTGCCTCCCCTGCCCGCCGGCTATCCGGCCCATAACCCGATCGACCATTTTCTGGCAGCGCGGCTCGAAACGGTGAAAAGCCAACAGACTTCCGAACCCGGTCGAGCCGCCTTTCATCGCGACATTCAACCGCTGTTCGAATCGGTCTGCTGGGATTGCCACCGCGGCGGAAAGGCCCAAGGCGGATTGCGGCTGGACAGTTTGGCGAGCGCTCGCGCTGGCGGTGACTCGGGCGAACCGGCGGTTACCCCCGGCAAGTCCGATCACAGCGAACTGTTGCGTCGACTGCGTTCCACAGATCCGGCAACGCGGATGCCGCCTCGCGGCGAACCGCTCTCCGCCGACCAAATCGCGCTGCTCGAACGCTGGATCGCGGAAGGCGCGAACTGGCCGGAACTGCCGCCCGAGCCATTCGCGTTGACACCGCTGTGCGACGATTTGACGTTCCTCCGCCGCGCAACCCTCGACACGGTCGGAGTGCTGCCGACGCTCGACGAAATCGCCGCATTCACTGCCGACTCGCGGCCCGACAAGCGCCGTCACGCCATCGACCGGCTGCTTGCCGACCCTCGCGGCGCGGATCATGCGATGGGTTACTGGCTCGATGTTCTCGCCGAAAACCCCAATATCCTGAATCCAACACTGAACAACACCGGCCCCTTCCGCTGGTGGCTGTACGAATCGCTGCTCGACGACAAGCCGCTCGATTTGCTGGCCACCGAGTTGATTCGAATGGGCGGCAGCGAGCGGTTTGGCGGTCCGGCCGGTTTCGCCGTCGCCTCGCAAAACGACGTGCCGATGGCCGCCAAAGCGGCCATTCTCGCGACCGCCTTTCTCGGCCGAGAGATGAAGTGCGCACGCTGCCATGACGCGCCAGCGCATCTCAGCCGCCAAGAGGATCTGTTCCAACTCGGCGCAATGCTCGCCGCCCAGCCGCTCGAAGTGCCGGCAACCAGCAGTGTCGCACTCGACAAACTGGCCGAGGGCGGCCGCAAGCCGCTGATCCAAGTCACGCTCAAGCCCGGCGCCAAGGTGCCGCCCGCGTGGCCGTTCGCCGACTTGTGCGATCCGCAGGCCATCGCCGCGACCGCCCCAACCGCCAGTGCCGTGGCCCAGTCGCGGGAGAGACTGGCGGCGCTGATCACATCGCCGGCCAATGAACGCTTCGCTCAAGTGATGGCCAACCGAATCTGGCAGCGGCTGATGGGACGTGGCATTGTGGAACCGGTCGAGGACTGGGAGAAAGGGCAGCCCACCCACCCGGAACTGCTTCGCTGGCTTGGCCGGGAACTGGTGTCGAGCGGCTACCAAGCCAAACAGCTCATGCGGCTGATCTTGAATTCGCATGCCTACCAGCGGCAGTCCGATCCAGCGCGCGTGGCTTCCAGCCCATTGGCCGTAGCGCCAGCCCGACGCCGGCTTGCCGCCGAACAAGTCGTCGATTCGCTATTCGCGGCCACTGGCACGCCCTTCCGCGTGGAGGAAGTGAGCTTGGACATCGACGGCCGCCGCGATCTCAAAAACTCGATCTCGCTCGGCGTGCCGCGACGCTCGTGGATGCTCGCCTCGACCTCGAACGAACGCGATCGGCCGAGCTTGGCGTTACCCCGCGTGCAGGCTGTCGTCGACTTGCTGCAAGCATTCGGCTGGCGGCCGACCCGTCAGGATCCCGCAAGCCACCGTGAAACGGCTCCAAACGCGTTGCAACCCGCGATCCTTGCCAACGGCATCGCTGGCTCCTGGCTTGTGCGACTCAGCGATCAGCATGGCATGACGCGAATGGCGCTCGAAGAGATTCCCGTGGAAACGCTCGTCGAACGATTGTTCCTCGCCTTGCTCACCCGTCCCCCAACCGCCGAGGAACGCCAGCGCTGCGAGGAGCATTTGCGGTTCGGCTACAACGACCGGCGAGTGGTCGCGCCCGCACCGGGAGTCACCGGAGCTTCCGGCGAACAGCCCGCAATCAGCCAGCGACGTCCGGTGCCTTATGTTTCGTGGTCGAATCATCTCGATCCATCGGCGACGATTGTGCGCCAACAACAAGAGGACGCGGCTCGTCGCGGCGATCCGCCGACCGATCGCTTGGTTCCCGAGTGGCGTGAACGACTCGAGGACGTTCTCTGGTCGCTGGTGAACTCGCCCGAGTTGGTCTTCACTCGCTAGTTTTTCGTTCCGGTGGCGGCACAGTCCCGAGCGGGTCGCGGCGTGTTTCGACACCGCTCGGTCCGCTCTCGAAGGCGACCGACCGCAAGGCCCGCCACGGCCCGAAACTCCGCAGCGATTCCCATTGTTGCAGGTCCTTCACCAGAAGAGCGCCCGCGAAGGCCAAGGCGTTGAATGAGATGCCGGCGGCATGTTCGCAACGCCGCGGCACAAGCAACATCCAGCGACGCGTGACGATCAAGTTGTAGGGCGGGAGTTCGCAGGAAGACTCGACCAATCCACAGTCGTCAAGCAAGCGGCGATAACAGTGCTCCAATTCCGCGCCGACGCGGATCGCCCATTCAGTGGACAAGTCGCCGCTTCCGTCTTCCGTTCGCCGGCCCAGGCAACTCAGAACGCGCCTGTTGAAGTGAGCGACCGCATGGCGAAATGGCCAGGTCGGTTCACGGTCGATTCGAGCCTCCACCCGTTGCGCGACAAGCGATTC
>CAIXSC010000713.1 GCA_903921945.1 uncultured Planctomycetaceae bacterium | reverse complement strand
CGCGTTTCGCTTGTTGCTTGTCGCGGCCGTACAATCTATCGCGTGCCCAAGACATGTCCTGATTGCTCCGCCAACTTTCTTACCGCCGATTTCCTACCGCCGATGAATCCGCAGCCGCCCCGCCGTGACATGACCGCAATCGAACTCGCGCAAACCATCGCGTCCAGCGGCTTGGTCGCGGCCGACGCGCTGAGCGGGCTGGTGGAGGCCGCTCGCGGGGACGCGCAGGTTTTGGCGGAATGGTTGGTACGGGACCACCTGCTGACACGCTTTCAAGTCGACGCGTTTCGCGAAGGGCGGGGCGACACGCTGAGCCTGGGCAATTACGAAATCCTGGATCGGCTTGGCGCCGGAGGTATGGGAACCGTCTACAAGGCGCGGCATCGACGCATGAAGCGGATCGTCGCCTTGAAGATTCTCGCGGCGAATCTGTCCGAGAATCCGGTGTTTCTCAAGCGATTCCAGCGAGAGGTTGAGACGATCGCCTGTTTGGGTCATCCGAACATCGTGATGGCCTATGACGCGGACGCGACCGGTTCGACGCATTTCCTCGTGATGGAATTCGTTCAAGGAATGGATTTGGCGGCGTACGTGGGCCGGCATGGGCCGTTACCGGTCGCGGCGGCCGTGGACTGCCTCCTGCAAGCGGCTCGAGGGTTGGCGTACGCGCACTCTCAAGAAATGGTGCATCGCGATGTGAAGCCGCACAACTTGCTGCGAGACGACTCGGGTGCGGTGAAACTGACCGATTTGGGTTTGGTGCAGCTCAATCGGGACGTCGAAAACAAGGCGGTGGATACCGGAATGACTTCCATGGGCGGCATTGTGGGAACGCCCGATTACATGCCTCCCGAACAAGGGCTGGATTCCGCAGCGCTCGATCATCGCGCGGACATCTACGCGTTGGGATGCACGTTGCATTTCCTGCTAACGGGACGGGCCCCGTACACCGGCGCCAACGTGCTTTCGATCCTGCTGAAACACCGCGACGCTCCCATCCCCGACTTGCAGCAGGCACCGCCACGTTTGAACGCGCTCTTCCGCCGCATGTTGGCCAAACACCCCGACGATCGAGTGCAGCGGATGGACGAGGTGGTTCGCGAGTTGGAAACGATCGCGGCCGCTTTGGCCGCCGATTCGACGCCGAACGCCGGGGCCGCTCCCGTCGCCGGCCAACCGGGAATGGCGGCGATCGCCGGAGCACCCAGCAGCGGACCGCCGAGCGCCGCCGGTGGAATGGCGTCCGCAGCCAGCGCGGCCGGCGCCGTAGCGACCGAAAATGGGGCCGCGCCGCCCACGTCGCCATGGTCGTCCGTGTCGACGCCGCGGTACGCCGACCAAACCCAGGATTTCAGCGTCACCGAACTGCGGATGACCGCGCTGATCGTCGAGCCTTCCCGGGTGCAAGCGGCGATCATTCGGGGCTTCTTGCAGGAGCATGGCGTCGAAGTGATCGCGACTGCTGGACGTGGCGACGAGGCGATCGAACTGGTGCAACGGCATCAGCCGAACGCCGTGGTGTCCGCCATGCAGCTACCGGATTTCACAGGGGTGCGGTTGGCGGAACGGATCCGGTCGGAATGCGACATGGTGGCGCCGGGATTCGTGTTGGTCACGACCGGGGCGAGCGAGGATGAGTCGCGCGCGTTCGCTCACTTGCCCCGCGTGGTTTCGCTATGCAAACCATTCTCGTCCCACCAGCTATGGCAGGCCTTGGGACGTGTCACGGGCACCTCCCAGGAATTCACATTGGCCGGAGTGCCGGCCCCGGGCGGCAGTCCGACATTGATGTTGACCCCGGCCCAATTCGCGGCGGCGGCTGGCTGTGTGCTCCCACCGGCGGCACGCGGCGCGGAAGCCGCCAAAACGCCGGTCGAACGCAGCCAATTGCGGGTGATGATCGTCGACGACAGCGCGACGGCTCGTATGAATATAAGGAATGTATTGAAAGGACTGGGTGTTTCGAACTTTCTAGAAGTTCCGGATGGAGCGTATGCCATTGCAGTCGCCGCGAACGAAATTTGCCACCTAATAGTTACAGACTATAATATGCCATTGATGGATGGCAGAGCGCTGGTCAGTTACCTCAAGCAGAATCCGGCGACGCGGCATATACCGATTGTCATGGTGACGACGGAGGCCGATCCCGCGAAGCTCGCCGCCGTCCGCCGCTTGGGTGTTGTCGCCATCCTGGAGAAAGCGTTCCCGGCCCAGATCGTCGGACCCTTACTGGATTCGCTCTTCTGACGCGGTGACGTAGATGAAATGTCGCTCCCCGAAATACTCCGCGAATTCCTGCTCGAGACCCACGAGAATCTCGCGTTGCTCGACGCCAACCTGATCCGGCTCGAGAAGAACCCCACGGAGCGGGAGACGTTGGCGGAAGTCTTTCGGACTTTGCACAGTGTGAAGGGAACGGCCGGCTTCATGGGGCTGGTCAAGCTGGAAACCATCGCCCACGCCGCCGAAAGCCTGCTCGCGAAACTCCGCGCCGGCGATTTGGTTTTCAATCCGGAAATCGCCACCGCTTTGCTCAGGGTCGTCGACGCGATCCGGGACATCCTGTCCCATATCGAGGCGTCCACCGGCGAGGGCGACACCGATTACGGCCCCCTTGCCCAAGAGCTCGACCGGTTGCGTTCCGGAGACGCCCCGCGCCCGGATACCGGCAGCGCCGCCTCCCCAGCCATGACCGGCCCTCCCGCATCCATCACTCCACCGCTCGCGCCGCTAACGACCCCGCCACCAACCACGGAGACACCTCCACCCACGCCGCCTCCCGCCGCATCGCCTCACGCTGCACAGCCATCGGCCGCCACCGTGCCGGACGCGTCCTGGCCCACCGTGACGCCGCAGGCCGTGACGCCGCAGGCATTCCATTCGTCGGTGACATTAACCGAGGCTGACAGCCACAAACTTGTTGCGAACGGCAAAGG
>CAIXSC010000712.1 GCA_903921945.1 uncultured Planctomycetaceae bacterium | reverse complement strand
GTCACGGGTTGCCGTTGTCGCGAGGTTGCCGTTGTCGCGAGGTTGGGAATGGAGGGCTGGCCCGCGACTCGGTCGATATGCGGTTCATCGCCTCCCGGGAGGCCCTTCGCTTCCCATTCGCAATCTGCCATCCGGCCCGTTTGAAAACTCTTCCCCATCTCAAAAAATACAAACAAAAACTAGTAACAAGAACTTAAACCTGAAACCGAACACCTAATACTCCGTCCCGCAGACCTGGACGCTCGTCACTCGCCGAGGAAGTAAGGCATCAGTTTCCAGCCCTCGGGGAAGTCGAGGGAGGATTGGCCAGCGACGACCTCGTCGTAGGTTTGGACGCCGGATGCGGCGATTCCCGTTCCGCAGATCGCCCACGGGACGTAGCCGTGGCTGTGCGTTTTGGTACGGACGGGCGTCGGATGGTCGGGCGAGACGAGGATGCGGTAATCGCCTTGGGCTCGCAAGGCTTCGTGGAGCGGTCCGACAATGTGGCGATCGATCTCTTCCAAGGCCGCGATCTTCGCGGCGGCGTTGCCTTCGTGCGAAGCCTCGTCCGGGGCTTCGATATGCACACAAATGATGTCTGTGCCGGGCAACGCGGCGATCGCGTAGCGTCCTTTCGCCGCGTAGTCCGTGTCCAAGTAACCGGTGGCTCCGGGCACCTCGATCCGGTCCCAGCCGACCAGTGCCGCGAGACCGCGGAGCAAATCGACCGCCGTGATCATTTTTCCCGACTTGCGATAGCGGTCGCGGAACGACTCCAATCGCGGAGCCCTTCCCAGGCCCCACAACCACACTTGGCTGGCCGGCAGCTTGCCCGCTCCGAGCCGCTCCGTATTTATTGGATGCCCGGCGAAGACCGTTTGGCTGCGGTCCATCAGGCCGCGGAGCAAGTCGGCGCCAACCCCGCGCGGGAAGTCGTTCGCGATCGATTTGTCGGTCAGGTCATGGGGCGGAGTGGTGCCGGTTTCCGTGGCGAACGGAGCCGGCTCGCCCGCCGCTCCGCGATACAACAGCAGATTCCTATAACTCACACCGGGAACAAACCGCCATCGCTCGCCGCCCAACTTTTCCTGGGCGGTGGCGAGCAACGCGGCCGCCTCGGGGCTGGAGATATGGCCCGCGGTAAAACTGCGCATCGTCTGGTTTTCGATCGTGACCAGATTGCAGCGGATCGCCCAATCGTCAGGACCGAGCGCGATGCCTTGAGCGGCTGCTTCCAGCGGTGCTCGGCCGGTGAAGTTCACACACGGGTCGTAACCCAGGAGACTCAGGTTGGCAACGTCCGAGCCCGCCGGCAAATGGGCCGGAACATTGTTCGAACGGCCCACAACACCGGCCGCCGCGATGGCGTTCATGTGGGGCGTGCGCGCGGCCTGGAGTGGCGTGAGTCCGCCCAGCGACGCTTGCGGCTCGTCCGCGCAACCATCGGGAATGATGATGGCGTACTTCATCGGCTAGCCTCCCAGCACTCGCAGACGCACCGTGCCCGCTCGGACGACTTTCAATTGATCAATCTCCCGCACCGCCGCTTCGGCAGCGCCTTCGCTGGCGGCATGCGTCATGATGACCAGCGGAACGTAGCCGTCGAGCGCATCGGTGGCTTCATGTTGAATCACAGACGCGATCGAGATGCGATGCCGTCCCAGCACTCCGCAGATCTCGGCCAAAACGCCCGGATGGTCGGCGACCGCGAATCGCAAATAAAACCGCCCCATCACTTGGCTATGGTCGCAACGATCCACTCGCGACTGCCGGTGGGACCAGAGGTCGAGCGCCCGGAAGGTGATGGGTGCGCGACCGGTGATCGTGTCGATCAAGTCGGCAACGACCGCGGACGCCGTGGGCATCCGGCCGGCTCCCAGCCCGTGGAAGAACAGCCGGCCAACCGCGTCGCCTTCCACCGTCACCGCGTTGTACGCCTGGCGGACTTCCGACAACGGTCGCCCGATCTTCACCAGGTTCGGCGACACGTGGATTTCCAACTGCCCCTGGGAGAGCTGAGCCAAGCCGATCAGCTTGATGCGGTACCCCAACTGCCGGGCGTATTGCAGATCTGTCGAGTCCAGCCGATCGATGCCGACTCGCGGAATCTCCGTCCAGTGAATCCGGGCGCCAAAAGCGATATGAGCGAGGATCGCCAGCTTTTGGGCGGCATCCGACCCATCGATGTCCATGGTCGGATCGGCTTCCGCGTATCCCAGACGCTGGGCTTCGGCGAGCGCCTGCGCGAAGCTCATCGCCTGCTCTTCCATCCGCGAAATGATGAAATTGCTGGTGCCGTTCAGAATGCCACGCAAGGCGGATATCTGGTTCGCGGACAAACATTGGCTGATATTCGTGATGATCGGTATTCCGCCCGCCACGGCCGCCTCGAAGGCGATCGATCGGCCCAACTCGCGGGCGCGATCGAACAGTTCCGTGCCATGCTCTGCCAGCAGCGCTTTATTGGCGGTGACCAGATCCTTGCCACTTTCAAGAATCCGCAGAGCGACAGTTCGGGCCGGTTCGAGCCCGCCCATCAACAATGCGACAACGCTGATTTCCGGGTTGTTCGTGATGTTCGCCAGATCGTCGGATAGCTTGTGAGGCGGCAGGGCCACCTCCCGCTCGCGGGCCAAGTCCCGCACGACCACATGTTCGAGAATCACGTTCCGGCCGGTCTGCCGGGTGATTCGATCGGCATGGTCGAGCAGCAATCGGGCGACGCCGGTGCCGACCGTTCCCAGCCCCACGATTGCGACCTTGGTATCCGCCATGGCGATTCAATAATTCCTTGCCGGGTAATGCTTTCGAACTGAACCAACACGCTCGTCCGGCACTCGGGGGGATTCGGCGACTGAACCTTCCATACTAGGTACCGGGCCCGCCGAGCGTCAAGGCGGCGGATTTGGCGACGTCTTATTGCGAACTGCGGCGAACGCGCCTAAGATGTCGAGAAGATATTGGGAATCTGTCTCAACAAGCGTTCGCCGGCCGCTCGAACTGATCGAGTCGACTGGCGGCCGTTGCGGGGTACATGCTCATGGTATCGCTGCTTCCGCTGTTCCAACTGGAACCTGGCCAACGCGCTCGTATCCGTCAGCTCATGGGGATGCCGGACCAAGTCCATCGACTGGAGGAACTGGGTCTGCGGGCTGGGACGACCGTGGAAATGGTGCAGCCGGGCAGCCCCTGCATTGTGCGGCTCGACGGCGGGAAGCTCTGTTTCCGCGGCAACGAGGCGTTTTCCGTGCTCGTGCAGGCAGGAGAGGACGCTTGAGTCGGACGGCGGCCGAGTTGCGGGTGGGCGAACGGGTCCGCGTGGCTCGCGTCGACGGCCTGGATGAGATTTCCATGCGGCTGTTGGAAATGGGACTCACGCCAGGCGTCGAGTTGGAGTTATTGGGCAAGGCGCCGCTGGGCGACCCCTTGGAATTCGAACTGCGTGGCTACCGTTTGAGTGTGCGGATCGCCGAGGCGCGGCGCGTCGCGGTCAGCCCGCTCAGCGGAGACTCGTAAGCATGGCCGACCCCTTCCCGGGGCCCTCCCCTACCGGCAATTCTCCATCCGAGTCCGCCTCGACGGATGCTTTGGGGCGCGAAAAGGCGTTCCGAGTCGCCTTGATCGGCAATCCCAACACCGGGAAATCGACGCTCTTTTCCGCGTTGGCCGGGGTGCGTCAGCGAACCGGGAATTATCCGGGCGTGACGGTGGAAAAGAAGGAAGGCCGCGTCGTCATGGGCGATCGGCCATTCGTGCTTATCGATTTGCCGGGCACTTATAGCCTGGCGCCACGGTCGCCGGACGAAATGGTGGCCGTCGACGTTTTGCTGGGACGCCGCGACGACGAGCTACCGTTGGATATGGTGGTCTGCATCGTCGACGCGAGCAATCTGGAACGCAACCTGTATGTCGTGAGCCAAGTGCTCGAGCTCGGTTTGCCGGTGGTGCTGGCGGTGAACATGGTGGATGTCGCCGCCGACCGTGGATTGAAACTCGATCTCGCGCGACTGGAACGGCAGTTGGGCGTTCCCGTCGTGCCTGTCCAGGCCCATCGCAAAGTGGGCCTGGATAAGCTGGCCGACGCGATCGCCGCGATTCCGGCTCGTGTCGCGAAAGCGAGTTCCAGCCGAGTCGAATCCGAGTCTTCCGCGCAACAGCTCCCCGGCGGCCATGCAGCGGCTCGGGTAAGTCCTTTTCCGGAAGCGTTCCAAGGCGAAGTGGCGGCTCTGGAACGGTTGGAACGCAACGCGGGTATCCCGGTGCTGCCGCGATATCTGCTCGAACGCCTATTGCTCGACACGACCGGATACCTCGAGAACTCGGGATTGCCGGGCGTGACCCCCGAGCTGCTGGCGGAAACGAAGGCGGCGCGGAGCCGACTGGCACTGCAAGGGTTGCCGGTGCCGGGCGTGGAAGCGATGGCTCGGTACCAGTGGATCGCGGGCATCCTGGAAGGCGTCGTCACGCGGCCCAAACAACGGCTCGTGACGACCGGCGACAAACTGGATCGCGTGCTGACGCACCGTGTTTGGGGCACGTTGGTGTTTGTCGCGATGATGGTGCTGCTGTTCCAAACAGTGTTTTGGATGGCCGAGCCAGCCTCGGAACTGATCGATGGCGGCAAGTCGTGGATTGGAGATCGCATCGTCGCGGCGGTGCCCGAAGGAGCCTTGCGGTCGTTGCTGATCAACGGCGTGCTGGAAGGCGTGGGCGGAGTGCTCGTGTTTTTGCCTCAGATCTTCACGCTCTTTTTGTTCATCGCGGTCTTGGAAGACTGCGGTTACATGGCGCGGGCCGCCTATCTGATGGATCGATTGATGTCGCGGGTGGGATTGAGCGGCAAGTCGTTCATTCCGCTGCTTTCCTCGTTCGCGTGCGCTATCCCCGGCGTGATGGCGACGCGCGTGATCGAAAACCCCAAGGATCGGCTTGTCACGATGCTGGTGGCGCCGCTGATGAGCTGCAGTGCCCGATTGCCGGTTTACACGTTGTTGGTTGGCGCCTTCATTCCCGACCGCAAATACCTCGGCGGATGGTTTGGCTTGCAGGGACTCACCATGTTCGCCATGTACGCGATCGGCGTCGTGATGGCCGTCGCGGTCGCGTGGATCCTCAAGCTGACGCTGCTCCGCGGAGCGACTCCGCCGTTCGTCATGGAGTTGCCTGGGTACAAGCTGCCGGGACTGAATATCGTGCTGTACCGGATGCTGGAACGCGGCTGGTCGTTCGTGAAGCGGGCGGGAACCTTGATCTTCGCGGTAAGCGTCGTCGTGTGGGCGGCCGCTTATTACCCGCGGGACATCGAGCGCGTCGCGCCCGAGTTGGTGAAACGGCAAGCGAACGCGGCGTTGGCTGTCGCGCGGCTCGAAGCCCGCGCGGCCGAACTGGGCGACCAGCCGCCCCAACCACCACCGACGCCGGGAAGCGAAGCGACGACCGGCTCGGGGAAATCGAAGACCAACTCGGGCGAATCGAAGACCGGCTCGGGCGAATCGCCGCGGGCTTCGGGCGAACCATCGGCCCGCTCGGGCGAATCCGTCACAGCGAACAGCGGCTCGGAAGCTCACGCAAGCGGCTCGGAAGCTAACGCGAGCGGCTCGGAAGCCACCACGAGCGGCCCAGAAGACGCCGCGAGCGAATTGGAAGCGGCTCGACGCGAACTCGAAGCGGCCGACGATTTGCTCGCCGGAGCCATGCTGCGGCACAGCTATTTGGGGAGACTCGGTCAGTGGATCGAGCCGGTCGTGAAGCCGCTCGGCTGGGATTGGCGAATTGGCTGCGCAGCGTTGGCTTCCTTTCCAGCTCGGGAAGTCTTGGTGGCGACTTTAGGAGTGATTTACAACCTGGGCGCCGACGAGGATGAGGAAAGCGAGTCCTTAACGCAAACGCTGCGTTCCGCGACTTGGGAAGGATCGACGAAGCCGCTCTTCAATGTGCCGGTCGCGTTGTCGATCATGGTGTTCTTCGCGTTATGTGCCCAGTGCGCGTCGACGCTCGCCGTGATCAAACGCGAGACGAACAGTTGGCGCTGGCCGGCGTTCACGTTCGTTTACATGACATCGCTGGCCTACATCGCATCGTTGCTGGTGTACCAAATCGGTATCCGCCTGTGAGGTCAACACCGATGGAATGGGATGCGGAGCGAACCACCGCCGCCACCACCGCAACCGTCGCCGCCACCACCGCCGCCGCTACCACCGCCGCCACCGCCACGGCGGCTACCGCAGCCGACGACGCGACTCCAGCCGAACCGGCTGCCTCGCTCCTTGTTCACTCCGGTCCATCGCCAAGCGGCTCGGCTCAGGATTTGCTCGCGTTGGCTTTGGTGGCGATCGCGGCCGGTTCGCTCGCTTGGCGAATGGCACGCTTCGCAAGCGGGTTCTTCGCGTTGGGCCGATCCGCCATGTCGGCGGGAACGACGGGTGATGGCAAGCCAGATGCGTGGAGCAGTGGATGCGGCGGAGGTTGCTCGGGATGTCCCAGTAACGCGCCCAGCATCCCTGCGTCGGCCAGTCGACTTGTCACGATTTCCGGTTTAGGCGGAACTGGAGGGCTGGGAGAACCGCGGGCGGCCGGACGTGCGTCCACGGGTTGAACCGAATCGTTTCAGCCGATCACCGCGCGGCCCGCGATACCTCGCGAACTACTCGACGCAGTACAGATGCTTGGCGCCGCGCAGATAGAGCCGCCCGCCGGTGAGCGCGGGTGACGCGTAGACCGGTTCGCCCAGCGAGTTGCGGGCAAGCTCCTCGAATTGCCGCGTGAACGCCTTCACGACCGTCGTATCGCCAGCGTCGTTGATGAAATAGATCCGATCGCCCGCAGCGACTGGAGAAACCGTGTATTCGCCTGGCAGGCGTTTCTGCCAAACCCGTTTACCCGTTCGAGCTTCGAGACAGGTCGCGATTCCCTGGTCGTCCACCAAGTAAAGCTGATCACCGACAAGGATGGGCGAGGGCACAAACGGTCCGCCGCGGGCCACGACCCAATCGACATGCGTATCCGTGACGTCCCCAAGGCCGCCGGGACGGATCGAAAAAGTCTTTCCCTTGGGGCCGCTGACCGCGAAGACTCGCCCGAGTCCGACGACGGCGGTGGGAATGCATTCGCGTTGCAAGCCGCGAACCTTCCAGCGGGGCGAGCCGTCGCGGACATCAAACGCCTCGATCGCCTCGGAGGAGCAAACGAGCAGCTCGCGGTGACCATCTGTCGAGTTGATCTGCGGCGATGACCATGAATGCCAAACGCCGGGGCGGTCCACCTTCCAGCGGTTCGCGCCCGTCTGTTTGTCGACTGCCAGCAAGTAGGAAGCGCCGTAGTGATCGCACTGAACGATCAGCAGCTCGCCATCCAGCACGGGCGAACTGGTATGGCCGAAACGGTTCTCGAACGAGCCATACTCTTCGGCCAGCGAACGTTGCCAACGGAGGCGGCCGTCCAGTTCCAGGCAGAACAAGTCGCCCGTGCCGAAGAACGCGTACAGGTGTTTGCCGTCCGTCGCGGGCGTCGGGCTGGCCATGCCGCTTTTCGTCGCATGAAATAGCGTGGGCGCCGTCCCCCACAGCCGCCGATCCCAACGGACCGCGCCGGTGTAGCGGTCGAACGAGACGACATGCAATTCGTTTTGCCGAGCACCTTCGGCCGTGGTGGTCACAACCGCATCGCCAAACACAATCGGACTGGCGATGCCGCTTCCCGAAAGCGGCGTCTTCCAGCGAATCCCGGTCGACTCGCTCCACCGAAGCGGCCCTTGAGCATCGCCGCTGACACCGTTCTGCCCCGGTCCACGCCAATTCGCCCAAGGCTCGTCCGCTCGCACCTCGATGCCGACCCAACAACAGGCCCCTAACGAGGTCAATACGCAAGCCACAAGCGATGCCAAACGCGATGAGCGCGCCGCATTTCCAGCGAGCGGACGGAGGTTGCGAGTCGTTGGCGAGTTGGCAACCGCAGTCATCGAGGCGCTCCTGTTGGCGAAGCTGTGGAGGCGGATGACGCGGGCGGCGCGGGGGGGGCGGGTGAGTGGATGGTGAATGGAATGCCGGCCCCCGAGTCGTCACACAGTCGCAATTGAAAGCTCCAGTTGTTCGGCACCGCTGGATCGGCATGTTGCGGACCCTGACAGATTTTCACGAGGAGCCGATTCGAGCCGCCTCGCAGTTTTACGACAGCCGTGAAGCGGTCGAGCCGCGTGCCATTCAACCATTGGCGGCGGGCCAGCACCTCCTCACCGTTGACCCAAACCGTGAGATTGTCGTCCGCGCTGCAGCGGAGTTGCGCGGTGCGCGTCGTCGGCGTCTCAATTTCAGCATAGGCATAGCCGACCGCCTCGCGTGCCGCGGCGAGAGCCTGAATCAAATCGGTCTGGCCGAGCCGGTCGCGTGTCTCGTGGATCTTCCAGCCATTGCCAGCGGGCAAAGTGCCGGCGAACTTTGTCGTCGGATCGAAACGGTAGGCGGGATCCTGCGGAGGAAACGTCGCATCGAAGCCACTCGTGCCGGGAGCATCGAAAGGCCCCGCGAGATACCAGCGAGTCACAAATCCGAGGTGGCGGATCGGGTCGACAGCCTCGCCCGCCTCGCTCAGCTTGCGAGCGGCAAGCAGTACTTGATCGCTTTCGCGGGCATGCACAAAGGCAAGTCGGTACTGTTCACGCGCGGCGTCGCGCTCGCCGCTCTTGGCCGCCGCATCGCCAGCTCGGAGCGTGGCATCGACGGCGTCTGTGCGGAACTCGGGATCGTCGCGGCAGGTCAGTAGCCACGGGGGCGCGAATGCCGGATCCAAACGCTCGACAAGACGCAACGCGAGGCGCCGCGACTTGCCGGTTCGCGTTTGATCGCGAATATGGCTCTGAAGGGCCGTGACCGGCCAGTCCACAGCCGGCTTGCCGTCGGCTGGTCGCATCGAGAAGCGTTCGGCAATATCGTCGAAAACCGTCCGCGCCCAATTCGCGCCGACCGCGTTCGACTCATCCATCACTCGAAGCAGCTTCGGAAGCAACTCCGGCCCCAGTTTCCGCAATCGATCAGCGGCCGCCTGGGCGTCCGCACTGCCCTTCGAGTTCGGTCCCGCGGCCGCCAAAGCCGCCAGATCCCGGTCCACGCTCCGCAGGCCGCCAAGCTTCGTGCCGGCCTCCGACTCCGCCTCATCCGCAGTCGCAGTCGCAGTCTGAATCGCCGTCGCAGTCTGAATCGCCGTCGCAGTCTGAATCGCCGTCGCAGTCTGAGTCGCAGTCGCAGAGTGAACCGCCGTCGCAGTCTCAACCGCAGCCGAGGCCTCCGCCGCCACCAACGCGTTGGTCTTCGGCCGAGCTGCGTCCAGCGCGATGTTCACAACCGCGGCAATCGCCAAGCAGCACGACAAACGGATTCGAAGCGGACGCGAAACGACCACGAAGCCAACTCGATTCGCTTGCGAGTCGGCGATTGCGACGCAGCGGCCCACGGTGTCGGCTCGCCCATGGTTGTGGAGTTCGCCGCGGCACTGGAGGAGATCAAACATCGGCTACTTACCTATCTAACCATTCAGGTACGACGCTCGAGCGCCAGGTCATCACACGCGTGGGAGACCGGCTCGCACCACTACCAGCCCGAATCAGCATCTTCGCTGTTTTTCCATCCGTCCAACAAGTCCAGGCTGATCGCCAAGGAGCCGCTCGCGGACAGATTCGGACTATGCGTGGCTTCGCTGGATTTCAGCGTTTCCAGCCATGCGGCAACCTAGGTTCCGGATTTGGAAGGCAATAGCAGTTCGAGTGCTTCCGCTACCCAACCGCTATGCCAATCGTGGACTCTCACCGGACCGTCGCGGTAAAGATGAGGTACCGAGAGTTCTTTCAGCAGGCGATGCGTACGCTCGTGTTCGCCTCGGAAGTTTCCATATCCGGTCAACACCAGTCGCGGTGGATCGGCCTCCCGCAAGCGTCCCGCCTGTTGTCGCAGGAGCGTAGCGATCTCATAGCGACGGAACGTCGCATCATCGCCGAAAATATCGCCGGAGCCGTACAGCCCGGGCCGGTTCATCATCAGCGGCGCATCCCAGGCCGACGCGCGTTCGAACCGGTCGGGATGCCGCAGCAGTAACGCCCACGCTCCCCAACCTGATTTGCTAAATCCCAACAACAGCCGGCCGCCGCGTTCCGCTCGCACCGGAAACTGCGACTCGACGAGTGGCACAATGTCTTCAAGAAAGTAGGCTTCCTGCCGCGAATCGGCTCGCTGCGGATGATCGGCGTACCAGGGCAGCCGCGCGAACGTCGGGGCCGCGAACACCGCCCGAAACCGCTCGTGAAGTTTCCGATCCAACAGTTCACGAATCGGGTCGCCGTAACGCGACTCGCGGTTCGCCTCCACCGGCAACAAGAACACGACGGGCACGCGGGGAGTGGCCTGGCGGTCGGACTTCCAAGCTGCTTCCAAGTCTGGCGGCAATAACACACGCAACTCGGTCTGCCCCGACTGCCGCGGCGAGCGCAGCTTGAAACTCCAAACGCCTGACTCGTCGCGCACCGCTGGCGATACCTCGACCGCTGACGACACCTTAGTGGACGGCTCGTCCAAAGCCATGGCGGGAATCGCGTGCACGACAATCGTCAGGAAGCCGCTCAATAAGCGAACCCCGACGGGGGTCCAACTTCGCAGCCGACGCCAGTCGTGATTCCCATGGAATCCCCGCTCGATTTGCTTCTTCATGCGACAGCACCTCCCGACAGGATGACGGATTCGGTTCGCTACCGTTTTTTCCCTCCGCCTGGAACATGCAACGGCGCAACCACGACGATCACTACCTTAACGGATTTGGTTAGCTACCGTTTTCCCTGCGCCTGGCAAAAGCGTTGGAATCGGTTGAGCAGCGCCGCACCGAGGGATATCCGGAGCCGAACCCACGCGCAAGCAGAACCGCTCAGGCCCGGCGACGCGACGCTCGACAGACCGATTGAGTTCGCGGAAAAATACTATTGAGCTGCCGGTGCCTGCCAGGCGTCGAGACGTGCGTGGGCAGGAACGCTCACTTCGCGGCAAGCATGGTGGCCCTGGCAACTCAACCACGTCACATCCCCAAGTCATCCGTGAGCGAACGGATGGCTCAGCACGCGACCGCGAGCTTGAGACGAATGGCCGATAGAACCGCGACGTTGCAAAGCATGCAACGCCGCGATTCACAGTGTTGCGGAACTACGACCGCACGCGACTCCACGAACCGTTTCATCACCGAGTCACGGCGACGTCATGGCTTCGTTACCGCTTTCTTACCGCTTTCTTACCGTTTCGTTACGACAGCCGTTTTGACACTGCTTTTTTCACAGTGGATTCGACGGTCGTCGAACGTCCAGCCGGCGTGATTGCCAGTCGCTTCAGTTGCCGAGTTTGGCGAGAGCTTCGAGCGCCTTCAGCGCCTGTGCCACGCCGCCAAGCGCTTCGCTGAGCTTCTTCGCCTTGATTAGATCATCGAGGGTAAATTGCCTCTCGCCGGCCGCCGCGCTTGATTTTGCTTTGTTGCCAGGCTTGGGACCGGGGCGGGAACCTTCCACAGGCACCCGCGGCTTTCGGCCCCTCTTAGCACCGCCGGTAGCCGACTTGGAGGCCGGCGCCCCGCCAGTCGCGCCAGCTGTGTTAGTCTCGCCGGACTCACCTTCGGACGCAGCCTTTTTCGCAAGCGATTTGATCGTGCTCACGTAACCGGCTGTGACCGTTTTGAAACCGCGGGCGACCATCTCCGCGGCGACCTCCTTCGGAGACTTGTCAGGATTCTCGCGGCAATAGTCACGGATTGCTTGCGAAGCGGATGGACCTTTGCGGGCGGTTTTCGCCATGGCTGCACCTTTGCTCAGATATTGCTAATTCCCTGCAATGAGTTAAGCGAAAGTATGCCTTAATCTTTGCTTGGCGTAAATGCCCCCTGATCGCCGTTGTAAGCATTTATTGGCGAGCGCTAACTTGGTCGGTGAACGCGATGCGACCGACGCGAAAGCGAAAAAACGGCTCAATCGACCAGCCGTCGGAAAGTCGAGTGCTTGACGGGCCCCGACAAGCGGCGGTCCACATCCCCCTCGCGGATCGCCACCGCCAATTCGGCGAAAACCGAGTCCAACGCAAGCAAATAACGCTCGATATGATGCGGCGAGTGGGCCCATGTCAGCGAGCAACTGCCGGCCGCCAAGATGCCGTGATCGAGCATCCGATCGGTTAACAACGTTTGCAGCGCGGCGGCGGCTGGATGCTGGAAAGCGAGCGAGCAGGAGGCGGGCCGGCCGCCAATCGAAACGGGAACCCCATGCTTTTCTGCAAGCATTCGCCAGCCATCCATAACCATCGTGCCCAACATTTTCAGGTGGGCCGGGATATCGATTCGCCGCATCTTGCGGATGGCCGCGACCGCGGCCGCCGGCCCGATCCCTTCCGTCCAGTAGGTGCTGGAAATGAAGGAGCCTTGACTGGCGTTCATGAACGCTTGGCGGCCAATGACCGCCCCCATCGCGAAGCCGTTGCTGATTGCCTTGGCGAACACAGCCATATCGGGCTCGACGCCATAAAGGCGATGAGCGCCTCCGAGGCAAAGCCGCCAACCCGAGCTGATTTCATCGAAGATCAGCGCCGCACCGCGAGCCGTCGCTCGTTCCCGCACGCCCTCGAGAAATCCCGGGGCCGGATCAACACTCCGGGTCGGTTCCATAACGATCGCCGCGAGGTCGTTTCCGCACGCGTCGAGGGCGGAATCCAGTTCATCGAGTCGGTTGTAGCGGAAAGTTTCAATCGTCCCGGCCAACTCGCGGGGCACTCCCGCCGGTTCCAATCCGGGCAGCAGATGACCGTCCAATTGTTTCGCGGACCCCGCATTGGGCACGTTGGCCGCCAACGCGGTTTGCGGCAGCATACCGCCGAGATTCGCCGCTAAATACCAATCATGCCAGCCGTGATAACCGCATAGCGCAATTTTGCCACGGCCGGTCGCTGCCCGCGCAATCCGGGCGGCAACCGACATCGCCTCGCCGCCCCCGCGAGTAAATCGGGCCTGCTCGGCCCACGGATGGATCTCCAAGAGCAACTTCGCCACTTCCACCTCGTCGGCCGTTTGCTGGGTAGCCATCGAGCCGAGATGGACGCGGCGGATCACCGCCGCGTTCACATCGGGGTCGGCGAAGCCAAGGATGCACGACAGGATGCCGCAATAGGACATGTCGAGATAACGGCGGCCATCGCTATCCACCACTTCACAGCCGATCGCCTCTTCGTAATACGCCGGCCAGCGGCCCGGAGCGAACATTTCCGGCCGTTTCGACAATAACTGCGTGCCGCCGGGAATCAGCCGCTTCGCTTCCCGATAGAGCTGGTGAACGCCGTCGCTCGCGGGTTGCGACAGTCCCAGCAATTGGCGCGCATTGCCGCCAAAAATACGTTCGATATCGCGTTCCACCAGCTTGAGCGTGCGGCAAGCCTGCCGCAACGCCAACAACGATTCGATCCCAACCAACTCGGGCGTGGCGTGCAACCAGCCGCTCCACTGCGCGTTGTCATCATGCAGCCAGTAGAAACCGTCGCCGATTGATAGGCTGCGTCCCCGCATCTCCGAAACGGGAAAGTCGCTCCCGTACATTAAACGCGAGGGACCAAGCGCTTCGAGCAACGCCTCGAACGCCGACGGCTCGCAAACCACAGACGTGTCGCACCAGACATTCGACAATCCACGCAGCACGTTGGCCGCGTCGACCGTATGGCGGGCGTTGAATCCGCGAGCGGCATGAGCCAAGATAAGCCGCGCATTGGGGTAGCGCAAGCACTGGCGGCGGATGTACTCTTGATTCCGCGGTTCGCTGAGCGCTCGCGGCAAGACCATGTGCATCATGATGCACAGCCCGCGTCGATCCGCCAGATCCCAAGCCCAGTCCGGCAAAAACTCGCCCTGCTCGGCGTTAAACGTGTCGGTCCGAGACGCGAACACATGATAGACCTTGAATCCAGCGAATCCGGCACGGTCCAGCCACGCCTCGGTCGACTCCGGCGAATCGTTCGGACGAATCAGCATTAAACCGCGCGAGCCCGGCTTGTCGGCGAGCGTCCGCGCTAAGAACGCGTTCGCCGCGTCGCAATCGACATGCCGCATCGGGAACGGAAAGTACAACCCGTCGGTGACAACCCGGTCTCCCATCCATTGCCCCATGCGTTCGACCAGAACCTCGTGGGTAACCTCCGGATCGCCCGCAAAATCGGCCGCCGTTGCCGTTGGGGCCAAGTGCCGCAAGTCATAAAGATGCGCATGGGCATCAAAAGCGCCGGGCGGCACAAAATCCCGCAAGAGACGGTCGAACAACGCTCGGTCCGCATCGCGATAGGAGACGCGCTGCACATCCGCGCACTTCAGCACGGGATGCGGGCTCGATGCCGGAGACGCGGTGGAGGCTTTCGCCACAGGACGAGGAAGCGCGGTGCCACTGTCAGCAGCCATTTTGGCAACTCCAAGGTTCACGTAGCGACGTGCCATGAGGACCGCGAGCCAGCACGTCCGACGCGGCTCGTCGGTTTAGTCGCGACGAAGCGACTTCAAGCCAGCAATTCACGGACGATGCGGGTCTTGTAAACGTCGGTCAGGCGTTCATCGCGGCTATGGTGCGAATAAGTCAATCGCTCGTGGTCAAGCCCCAACAAATGCAAGAGCGTCGCATGCAAGTCGGCGGTCTGAGTGCGCTGATGGATGGCGCGATAGCCGAAGTCATCGGTCGCTCCATGCACGTAGCCGCCACGGATGCCGCCGCCAGCCAGCCAAATGCTGAATCCGTAAGGATGATGGTCGCGGCCTTCGGTCCCGGTCGTCTTCGTCGGATCACGCGTCTCGGCTGTCGGGGTGCGGCCGAACTCGCCGCCCCACTGCACAATGGTGGAATCCAGTAGGCCGCGTTGTTTGAGATCGGTGAGCAAGCCGGCGATCGGCACATCTGTCTGCTCGCAACACGAACGGGTGCCAGCCACATTGTTGGCATGGGTGTCCCAGGGTTGGCCGGCCATGAATAACTGAACGAACCGCACTCCGCGTTCCACGAGCCGGCGCGCCATCAAGCAGCGGCGCCCGTACGACCGGGTGCGATCCACATCAAGCCCGTACAACCGGCGCGTCGCCTCCGTTTCGCGATCGATGTCCAGCGCATCGGTCGCGGTCAATTGCATTCGGGCGGCCAGTTCGAAGCTGGCGATGCGCGCGTCGAGTTCCAATTCACCGGGTCGCGCGGCACGGTGACGCGCATTCAAGGCGCGCAGCAGCCCGAGCCTTCCAGCCTCGACGCTCGCGTCGCGAGCGGCGGATGGCCGCAAATGCAAAACAGGGGAGCCTTCGGAACGCACGGCCGTCCCCTGAAACAGCGGCGGCAGCCAACCGCTCGACCAGTTCCGGGTTCCATCCACCGGCAAGCCGCGCGGGTCGGGGAGCGCGACATACGCGGGGAGACTGTCGTTTTCCGTGCCCAACCCATACGCCACCCACGAACCGATATTGGGACGGCCCGCGACCGTCAAACCGGTGTTCGCCATCCAAATCGCCTGCTCATGATTGCGATGCTCGGTGAACATCGAGCGGATGACGGCGATGTCGTCCGCGTGTCGAGCGATCGCGGGCAGCGTTTCGGAAAACTCCAGACCGCTCGAACCGTGCCGCGCGAACTTGAAAGGGCTGCCCAGCAAAAAGCTGGTCCGCTTTTCATCGTCCGCGACTTCATCGGGCGGCGCCTGGCCGCTGCGTTTGGAGAGCTCCGGTTTCGGATCCAGCAAATCCACTTGGCTCGGGCCACCATGCATGAATAGCTGAATGACCGCTCGGGCTTGCGGCGGATGGTGCGGCGGACGAGGCCGCACGTCCAGCGGCGCCGCGTCCGACTCGCGGCCCCGCGCCGACGGTTCGCTTAGGAGCGAAGCCAACGCGAGGCCCGCAAAGCCCGCGCCCATCTTTCCCATCCAATCGCGGCGCGACGCGCCAAGTGTGTCCGACGCTGATCGATCCGTTGGCATACGGCTGTTCATCCGAAAAGGTTTGGGCATGAGCGACTCCCTGTCATACCAGCGGCTCGAGTCTTCATCGAGCACCGCCGGGCGCGGCGTCCACCATCAGCTAGGATTGCCGGTTCAGTCGATATAAACGAATTCGTTCGCGGCTAGCAGCATGTGCGCTAGATCGTGCCAAGCTTTGCGTTCCTGTTCGGCGGTGGGGCCAGCGGTCGAGCCAGCCGGTTGAGACCCGGTGGCGGCGTAGGCCGCCGCTTGTCGAGCGAGGAACTGCTTCAGTTCGGCCGTCTCTTCCGCCGTGAAATCCCGCGACCAAGCGGACAGGCCCAAATAGCGAATCGCGGATTCGACCGATCCGTCCCCGACATTCGCGGCGCAGGCCCGTTCTGCTAAATCGCGGGCGGCGGCGGCGACCGAGTCGCTGTTGAGCAGCGTGAGTGCTTGCGTCGCGACCGTCGATTGGCCGCGTCGCGTGCAGTTCACCGCCATGATCGGTTGGTCGTGCGATTGCAACAGCGTGACGGGCGCGAGACGCAAAATCTGTAGATAGATGGAACGACGCCGCGCGTTGGCTCCGTCCGCCACATTCACCTCGCCATCGCCTCGGCGCGCGACGGGAATCGGCGGCCCATACAAACTGTGGTCGAGCGTTCCTGCGGCCGCGAGCATCGCGTCGCGGAGCGGCTCGGCCTCCAAACGCCGCAATCGCTGTTTCCACAACAGCCGATTACCCGGGTCGACAGCCCGTCCCGCGTCTTCGGCCGCAGCCGAGACCGAGGACGATTGGCGGTACACAGCGGACGAAAGCAGCACGCGATGGAGCGATTTCAAACTCCAACCGCTGTCGGCGAACTCGCAGGCCAACCAGTCCAACAGCCGAGGATGCGAAGGCGCCGAGCCAAGCACTCCGAAATCTTCCGGAGTCGCTACCAACCCTTCCCCGAAATGCTGTAGCCAAACACGATTGACAAGCACACGCGCGGTCAGCGGATGTCGGGGTTGCGTGAGCCAACGGGCGAAGGCCAGCCGTCGGCCACTGGTCTTTTCCTGGTTTGGCGTGGCCGTTGACGTGGCATGGCTGACTGCCGGGCCGCTGCGAGTGGCCCCATCGCCCGCGGCGGAATCGCCGGAAATGGCGGTGCTGGCGCGTGGCCATTGGAACGGTTCGGGCGCCGCCACGGCCGACAAAACCCCAGGTTCCACCGGATCGCCCGGCGTTAACGGATCGCCCCGGCGCAAGACGGGCGTCACCACATCGCCCGGCAGATCGTACAACGCTCGCAGTTCGTCGAATCGAATCCGCTCGCGTTCGGCGGCAGCTATCGCCTGGCCCTGCTTGTCGACCGCCTGTTTGTAGTCGGCAAAGGTTTCCGGGAGCAGCTTATCGAGTGTCTTATCGTCGGGCCGAAGCGCAGCTTGGAACTTGTCCGCCAAATAGGCTTCGATAGGAGAACGATCCTTGGCCGACTTCGTGAAACTGGTCTTCACGTCCGCCCGAATCGGTTCCGACACTTGCGCAAGCCGGTTTTCGAACAATCGCTCGGCGTACGTAGCCTTCAGCTGAACCAATTCCTGCCGGATCGAGGCGATGCGTTTGTCAAGCTGCGTGTTGGCTGCCTCGGCCGACTTTTGCTCGGCCCGCGTCGCCACAGGCAGTTTGCGATCCATTTGCGGAATCCACTGCTTCGGGCGGAATGCGGTCATCAACACCGCCTGCATGCGGTAGTAGTCCGTTTGCGGAATCGGATCGTATTTGTGGCTATGGCAACGGGCGCACTGCAAAGTCAGCCCCATCGTCGAAGAAGCGATGATCTGCAGCGTATCGTTAATGGTCGGATAGAAATACTGCGCGTCCGCGTTCTTGATCGAGGCGAAATCGGGACGGCTCGCGTCGGCTGCGCACCGGAGATACCCGGTGGCCGTTACCGCTTCGACGACCGCCTCGGGCAGCCGCTCTTGGGTCTCATAAACAGTCCAGTAATCGGACAGCTCGTCGCCTGCCAATTGCTCTTGCAGGAATCGATCGTAGGCCTTGTCCGCGTTGAGCGACCGGATCACATAGTCGCGGTAGCGGTAGGCGTTGGCGATCGGCTTGTCCTCGTTCAAGATTCCGGCCGAATCGGCGTAGCCTGCAAGATCGAGCCAATGCCGGCCCCAGCGTTCTCCATACTGCGGATTGGCCAGCAACCTATCGAGTTGGCGCTCCCAGGCATCCGGCGTTTCATCCGCGGAAAAATCGGCGATATCCTCGACTCGCGGCGGCAGGCCCAGAAGCGCGAACGTGACTCGACGCAGCAAAATGGCTCGGCCAGCAGGCCCGGCCCCCGCCAGTCCTTTCTCCCGCAGCGTTTCCAGAATGAAAGCGTCGACGGCCGTTCGCGGCGACTCCGTAGCCTCAGGACCCGCTTTCATCGGACTCGGTCCATTCGAATTCACGGTCGTCGTGGACACCGTATCCCGAACTCGAGAGTCGGGAATGGCGGGCCGCACAGGCGGAAGGAACGACCAATGCGTCGGCATGGGCATGACGGCCGATGCGGGCCGCGAGCCGGCGGCTGGCGTGCCGTCTTGTGGCGTGCCAGCTTGTGGCGTGCCAGCTTGACCGGCTTGTGGCGTGCCTGTGCCGGCAGTGGTGACTGGGGCGGAGGTCGGCGCGCCTTCGTTGATCCACACGCGAAGGAGCCCCTTTTCGCCGGCGGAAAGCGGCGGACCGCCTTGCGGCATTTCACCGCTGGCAATCTTCACCCAAATCAAGCTCGATTCGGCCGCCCCGAGTCGGATGGCCGGCCCGGACTCGCCGCCCGCGAGCAGCTCGGCGCGCGACGTGACACGCAAACCGCTCGCCGGTTCGGCCCCCGCGTGGCAGCGAAAGCAGCGAGCTTTCAGGATCGGGAGGATGTGGTCCTCGAACAGCGGCTTGCTGACCGGTTTCGGTGACGGATCGGCCCCAACGGCCGTGGCGAGGCGCACGCTCAGCATGGCGAACAACACGCCGCTCACAGCGGCAGCCCACGCCAGCCGGCCGAGCCATTCGCGACAAGCCAGGCGCGGCGACCAGGCCCAGCGAGCAGCGAAGCAACGAGACGCAAGCCGGAGAAGAAGAACGTGGAAAAGTCGGCGGGCAAGTCCGCAAGCGAGGCGGGACGGCATCGGAAGACTCTTCGCGTAGGTGGGTGGGTAGGATGACCGGTTATTGTGACTTGGCGGCGTTGGTGCTGTAAACACTCGACACGGCTGAGCGTCTGGATCCGAGATCCGTTACGGCGCGTGTGGACGGTAAAAATCGATCGTCCGGCGAATTCCGTCTTTCAAGGAAGTGGGGCGCCAATCGGGGAACAATTTCGAGATGGCAACCGGTTGAGGCGGAATGTTCGCGGGTATCGTAGGCCCCGCGACCTGAATCAGTCCGCGAGCGGACGGTTCCACCTCCTCAAGCGCCGCGACGAACTGTTCCGTGGTCGCCGAACAACTGGGCATTTCAAATCCGGCGAATCCTGGCGGACAATAAAAAGTCGACTCCACGAACGCCCGGGCCACGTCCTCGACGTAGTCGTAGCCAACCACGCCACGATACCCGATCGTGTAAGGCTCACCCCGAGCCGCCGCTCGACAGGCCAACGACGGACCGGCCGTGAGTCCCTGGTCGCGTTCAGGACCGTAGACAACATGGGGGCGGATGGCGATGGAGCGGATCGCGAAATGGCGCGCGTACTGATCGGCGATACCGTCGAAAGCTTGCTTGAAAGCTCCGTAAAACGTCGGCGGTTTATTGGTCATCGAATCGATCTCCGGCTGTTCCGGGCCGTAGATCGCGTAAGAGCTGGCATAAACAATCGACTGGACCTTGCCAGCCAACCGCGCGGCATCGAAAACAGCCACACTGCCCAGCACGTTGATCTCGCAACCGCGATAGGGATCGCTTTGGCATTCGGGCGTGAGCCACGCGGCCAAATGGATGATATGCGTGATACGCTCGGTGGTAAGGAGCTGGACGAGCGCGTCGCGATCGAGCAGCGACACGGGCGAGACAACGACCCGCGCGGCGGCGTCGCCGAGCACTCGACGCCATCTTTCCGGGGCCGGTCGATTGTCAAGCACCACCGGTGTGGCTCCGCGTTCCAGCAGTTCCTTGAGCGCCCACGTGCCGACAAAACCGCTGCCACCCGTGACCAAAACGCGCACATCGTCGCTCATGAAAGGCAGGCTCCGAAGAAAACTAGGTTGTCGGCGGCGGACACGACCCGCGCGGCGTGCCGTCCGACTCGAGAAACCGGATGATACGGCGAGCGAGCCGCTCGGGTGAATGCCGCTCGGCTTCGCATTCCCAAATCACAAGCACTCGCCACCCCAGGCGTTTGAGTTCGCGCCGCTGCCGGGCATCGCGTCGCACATTTCCTTCGAGCTTTGCTCGCCAATAGTCCACACGCGTCTTCGGAATCCGGTCGCCGGCCGGGCAGTGATGTTGATGCCAAAAGCAGCCGTGGACGAGGATCACCGCGCGAAACCGGGGCAACACCAAGTCCGGCCTCCCCGGCATATCGCGGACATGCAGTCGATAGCGGTACCCGAGTCGGTGGACCAACGACCGGACGAGCCGCTCGGGGGCGGTGTCCTTGCCGCGGACTCGCGACATCAGTTGGCTGCGTTCGGCGGGAGTCAGGTGATCCATGGACCCGTGGGGATTGCCGGGGGTTGTTTCGCCCGAATTGTAGCCGGCCACCGACCGCCCGGGCGGCTGCCACAGGGCCGCGAAAAGCCACGACCGTCACAGGCTCGACGAACCTTGCCGGACGAAAGCTCGTCAGCGCCGCCAGACAAACCCAATCGCTTGGCTCCGACAATCTCCCGCGGATCTTTCAGAACACCCGCAGATTTTTTGCCCAGGACAGATGCTTGCCCGCGAAATGTCCACACGCGTACATTTCCAGCGATTTCGTGGGGCAAACGGAATCGAGCGGCCGGCACCCAAAGTTTTAGGAACCGCGGGGGCCTCCGTTTCGATCAAGGAGTTTCGTCCCATGGCTCTTGTCGATGTCTTGTTGAGCGACCCGCATCGCTCGCTGCGTGGCCAAGTTTCTCCGCTGTTCGCGCGAGCCATTGTCGCGGCACTGTCGGCCAATCCGACCACGCTCGTGGAACTCGATCTGGCGCTCAGCCGTTTCGCAAAGCGGATTGGCGATCGATCGCTGCTTGAGGATTTCGACCCCGTCATTCTCAATTGCCCTACCCACGCTACCACAGGCCAGCCTGGACCAACCCCGGGAGACTCGGCCCGATCCCAGGCAGCGGTGCCAACAGGCGTTGCGGTGTTGTCTGCGCCCGCCGGTACGGCGGTGGCCGGAGCACTCGCAAGCGAGGCGGTTACCTCCTGGCACCACGGGCCGTCCCTGGCCGCCGAGCGGGTATCGATTGCGGCGACGCACTTGCCGGCTGCGATGGTGCCCCAAAGCGGTCTATTGATCGATTTACCTGCCCGAGTGGTCGTGGCCCAAGGGCTGGGGTTCCGAGTGGAAGCCGCCGATCGCGTGACGTACGTCGAGGATAACCCCGACCGCGAGGTCGTGACCCGCTACAGCCTCGGACCCTCGTGGACGTTGTTACCCGATGGCTTTGCAGCGGACAGTGTTCGTCACCCTAACGGGGTCGCGACGGAATGGTTGCGGCTCGTCGCGCAACAGCGCAAGATCCGAGCCTCGCTCTTGAGGGTGGACGACCAAGCGGTGTTATACGACCGCTTGCTGGATTTCCTGGCGGAGGCGCTGCTGAGCGACCGGTTCCAGGACAGCGACGATCCGATCCGCGATATTCATGCCGAATGGCTCTTGACGCCCCGTGCCGATCTGTTCGGCGCCTGTCCACGCGATTTATTGATTGGCCGCCGCACAGAGGTGGACGACGAGATTTCCGTGCGCGAATGGGAATGGACGGTGCTCAAAGAATGCCCTGCGCCACTTCCAGCAGACTCGGAGGCGGTACGCGAGTCGGGCCATGG
>CAIXSC010000711.1 GCA_903921945.1 uncultured Planctomycetaceae bacterium | reverse complement strand
TCAGCGCCGTAGCCCGTCCCGCTGACAGCGCGACGGGACGCTCGCCCACCCTCGCGGACCGCCACCTGCCCGCCAACCCACCTCCCCCCCGCCAACTTCGACCTGAATCCGCCGAACGCTTACCCAAGGCGAGCTAGCCGGCGGGTGAACTCAGCATGGGCTGCATTTTCAAGAATCCGCACGGGGCCACCGCTGCCGCCTTGATTGAGCAGGCTGGTTTGAAGGGTAGCCGCTGCGGCCAAGTGGAGATTTGCGGAGCCCACCCGAATTTCTTCATCGCTGGAACAGGGGCGACCAGCCGCGATGTGCTAAACTTGATCGAATTAGTGCGGAATCAGGTGCAGAGTCGATTAAGGGTCGCGTTGAGCCCAAAAATCGATTTCTGGTAGGGCTTTCCGGAAAGCGGCAGGGGGACCAAGCGATGGAACGTGCGACCTCCGCGCCACGTCGCGGTCCGTTCCGCTTGGCGGCCGAGGCGTTTTCCCCGCCCGTGCAGGGCGTCGCGGCGACTCTATCGATCTTTCTTATCCTGCTGGTGTTTTTGGGGGGAGGTTTCGCCTACGCATGGCAACGCTGGGGGACGCTCGTTCAAAACCACCTGAGCTACGCCCTCGACGGCGATCGCATCGAGTTGCCTCCACAGCGGGACTGGATCCCTGGTGGCGATGGTGGAAGTGACGAACAACGGGCAGCGTGGCTTGCTGCCGGTCGACGCGGCTGGGTTCTTGTTACCGCCCCAAGATTTCACGCCCGAACAAACGCGGGCCTACGTGCGGACGCCGTCGGCGACACGCTGCCGGTCGGTTCACCGGGAGCTCCCTGGGGAGACCCTGCGGTAGCCGAAGCGGCCGCGATCGTGGAGACCTTGCGGGACGCGTGGCGCGGGGCCCGGTTGTATCGAGTTCTCCTGACGCCGCCGCCGCCGGGAACTCGGGGCAGATTGCCCGACCGCCAATGCCGACTGGTGACGCGTCACGGCGCCGAATTGGTCTGGGGGCATGCGGTCGGCACCGAGTGCGGAACCGAGGCCAAGGCCAGCGACAAAATCTTTCGGCTCGCCCGGCTGGCGGAGCAACCCGGCGCTCTGTCGCCCGCGGCCAGCGAGACGCCATGGGATCTGCGGGAGGCGTGCCCGCCTCCCCCGCTTAGAAGCCAGCCGCCAGCGACGGCCGACCCACGGGTTACGGCGCCGGGGGCTAGCAGCCAAGCCGCTTCCACGAGGATGGCAAGGAGCGGCGAATCTCCGAAATCCAATGGGCGGCAAGAGCAACTCAACTCCGCAGGAACGCATCCATGCACATCACTCGACGCAAATTCCTTCGCACCAACGGCGTGACGCTGTCGTTGCCATTTCTGCACTCGCTGGCCAACGCGGCGGAGTCCAAGGCCAAACCCAGCAAAAAGCTGGCGATTCTTTACATCCCCAACGGAATTGTGCGTCGTTGCTTCTTTCCCGGCGAAGAGATGGCGGAACTGCCGGGGTTCATCGGCGGCTTCAATGCCGACAAGACAAAGGACGAGCGTCGCTTCAAGCACGTCCCCGGGATCTACCCGTTGCCTCTTACCGAAACTCTGCGGCCGCTCGCCGAGCACGCGGCCGATGTGACGCTGATCACGGGGCTCGATCGGTCTTACAAAGATGGCCAGGACGTGCACGCCCAAGGCGCGTCTTGCTATTTAACTAGCCTTTCGCCGGAGGAGGCCGGCAAGCGGGGAATTCGGCATCCCAATGGCCGCACGCTTGACCAAGTCATCGGCGCTGCCGTCGGCCAAACATCCGTCTTCAACACGCTGGAAATCAGTTGCAACGGGTTCACAGCTCCGAAAGAGTCGATCGAGTTCGATAATATCTCTTGGTACGGCCCCGACAAAATGGCGCCGTCGATCAAGGATCCGCGGAAGCTTTACGACCGCCTGTTCCTACGCGACAGCTTCCGCGCCCACGTCGCCGACGTGACCGACCTTGTCTTGGCCGATGCGAATTCACTCGCCAAAAAGCTCGGGCGGGAAGACAAAGAGACGCTATCGCAATTCATGGCGATGATTCGCGACATCGAGCTGCGGATCGGCAAGCTTGACCGCCTCTTGGCCGATGTCGACGTGAAAATCCCCCAAAACGAAGTTCTGCCTCGCGGCGAATATATCAAACTGCAGGCGGATTTGATGTTGCTCGCGTTCCAAACGGGCATCACCAACGTTTGCACATTCATGATCGGTCCCGAACGTTGGGACGCGACGCTAATGTACGAAGGGGTCTTCGACAAGCCAGTCCAGCACCATAGCATGACGCACAACCAAAAGGGCGATGGATACAAAGATGTCCAAAAGATCGACGCGTTCCATATGCGGCAATACGCCTACGTGCTTGCCCGGATGAAGGCGATGAAGGAATCGGACGGTTCGAGCCTGCTCGACAATTCGATCGTCGCGTACGGGGCGGGACTCGGCGATGGCGCGACGCACCAATACTACGACTTGCCAATGATCGTCGCCGGCAAAGCGCAAGGCCAAATCAAGCCAGGCAGGTTGGTGAAATGTCCAAGCGGTACGCTCAACTCCAATCTCTGGCTGACGTTCGCCAATCTCATGGGGCTAGAAATCGACCGATTCGCGGACAGTTCGCGGACGATCTCCGAGTTATGGTCGTGACTCGCCGATTCCTGACGATCGCCACGCCTCCCGCACAGGACACCGCGCCATGTGTCGCCCTCTCTTGCCGCTCGCCGCTTTCGGAATCGCTCTCTTCGCGGCTTGCGCGGCTAATCCCGGCACGGCCAAATCCAGCGAGGCCAATTCCAGCGAGGCCGCCAACAGCAATGCCGTGGCGCCGATTCTCCATGCGAAGTGCGTGAGGTGCCATGGCGGGACAATGCCGAAAGGCGGTCTCGATTTGCGGCGAATTGGGGCGCCAGAGGAACCGGGCAAACAAGCCGAGCTTTTGCAGCGCGTGCTCGAAGCGATCGACGCCAATGACATGCCGCCGGAAGGCGAGCCGCGCTTGACCGACGACGAACGCGGGAAGCTCTTGCGGGATTTAAGGGACGCGATGCGCAAGGCGGCCGCCGCCAGTCCCCGCCCGCCGACGCTCCTCCACCGCCTGACGCGGTTTCAATACAACAACGCCGTGCGGGACCTCTTTCAGCTCGATCGCGATGTTTTCAAGTTGTCTGAAAAGCTGATGACGCGCCGCGATCGATACCTGCCGTCATCAACAGGAAAGATGCCGGATCGGGTTGATGTCGTTCCCAACGCGTTTCCGCCGCGGCCGAGCCTGGAAGGCGTGAAGCCTTTTCCGAAAGATTTGCGAGCCGAGCACGGTTTTGACAATCAAGCGAACAAGCTGACGCTTTCCCCGCTGTTGCTCGACGCCTTTTTGCGGCTCAGCGTATCGATCGTGGAAAGCCCTGATTTCAATCCGCGCACGGTTGGCGTTTGGAAGGAGTTGTTCGCCGAGCCGGCGGTGAATGGCGAGACGCGTCCGGAAATCGAACGCCGCTTGAAGCGGTTCTTGCGACTGGCGTTTCGCGGGCCGATCGACAACGACACGCTGCGGCGCTATGTCGATTTCACACAGGCCAAGATTCAACAGGGAGCGACCTTCACGGACAGCATGAAGAAGGCGGTGGCCGCGGCGCTTTGTTCGCCGATGTTCCTGTACCGGTCGGCCGCCGCCGGCGACGCGGAACGACAATTCGAAACGGCGTCGCGGTTGTCGTTCTTTCTATGGTCCAGCATCCCGGATCTCGAATTGCTCGACCTAGCCGAACGCGGAGAACTCGCGCGACCGGACCAATTGCGATTGGCCGTCGATCGCATGCTGCGCGATCCAAAGATCGAGCGGTTCCTTGACGTTTTCCCCACGCAATGGCTGCAATTGGAAAACGCCCTGGCCGTGTCGCCAGACGCCCGCAAGAGCCGCTATTTCAATGTCGATCCCAATTATCCCGCCAGTCTCCCCATGGTGCTGGAACCGCTGTTGCTTTTCGACGCGGTGTTCGTGGAGAACCGTCCCGTCATCGAACTGGTCGCGCCTATGTTCTCCTATCGCAACGATTTTCTGAGGGACTGGTACGAATCGGAACTCGCGCTGCCAACCGTCCAAGAGACCGAAGTCGCCGCGAGGAACCGTGAAATTTCCAGGCGGCAACGCGAGCTGCAAGCGCGGATCGCCGATGCGCGGGCCGGCATCGAAGCGATCGTGGGGCCCGCACGGGAGAAACTGCTTGCCGAGCGGCGGCGTGACGCCCCCGCCAACGCGTTGGTCGACTTGAAGCCAATCGGCGTTTGGGAATTCAATGGCGACCTGAAGGATTCCCTTAAATCCCTCGACCTCACCGCCCACGGCGACATCCAATTCGTCGATGGCAAGGTCGTGCTTGATCGCGCCTACTTGCAGAGCGTCCCGCTGAAGGCTGATTTGAAGGCCAAGACCTTGGAGGTGTGGTGCGAACTGGCGGACTTCAAGCAACGTGGTGGAGGCTTGATGACGATTGAAGGGCCTGCGGGACTGTTTGATTCCATCGTGTTAGGAGAACGGCAACCGCGGCATTGGATTTCCGGAAGCAATTTCTTTGCGCGCACGGAAGATTTTCCCGAGTCCACGCCGGAAACAAAACCAGGCGATCCTCTCCATTTGATGATGGTCTACGAGGCGGACGGCACCACTCGCCTATACCGCAACGGCTTGCCCTATGGAAAACCGTTTAAAAAGGGCTCGGCGACGTTCCCGAAGGAAAAATCCAGGGTGCTTTTCGGCTTGCGCCACCTTCCAGCGGGCGGCAATAAGTTCCTGGCGGTCGCGATTGACAAGGCGAGGCTCTACGACCGAGCTCTCACGGCCCCAGAGGTCGCAGCCGCGGCGAGCGGCTTCAGTGTTGATATTGGCGAACCGGAGATTGCGGGGCTGCTGCCCGAATCGGAAGCGGCCAAGCTGACGGCCGCCCGGCAACAGCTTTCCCAAGCGACGGCTGAACTCGAGAAGACGCCCCAACCGATAGATCTCAAAACGCTGCGACAGCAATTGGAGCGGGATTTCGAGGCTCAACTGCGAACAAAACTGCGTTCGTCCACCTTCCAGCGAACCACCCTAACCGACCCGCGCTACGGCGGAGCCATCACGAACGCCGCCGTGTTGAGCATGACCTCGGGGCCCCTGCGAACTCAACCGATCGCGCGCGGTTCCTGGATCACCGAAGTGATTTTCAACGACCCGCCTCCACCGCCGCCAAACAACATTCCGCCACTCAAAGACGATAGCGACGCCCATTTGACGATCCGCGAGCAGTTCGCCGCGCATCGCGCGAATCCGTCGTGCGCTGGTTGCCACGCGAAAATCGATCCACTCGGTTTCGCGTTGGAAAACTTCGATATTACCGGCCGATGGCGCGACAAGTACGAGAACGGCCGTCCCATCGATGCCACAGGCGTGCTGTTCCGTAAACATGCTTTCACAGGCGCCGCCGATTTCAAAGGGGCGATCGTCGCCGAAAAGCATCGATTCCACCGCGCCTTCGCCGCCCACTTGTTGCGATTCGCGCTGGCCCGCGAACTCCAGCCGGACGACTCGTTCGCCATCGAGTCTATTCTGCGGCAAGCTGGCAGCGATGAACCGAGGCTCCAAACGCTGATCCGTGAAATCGCGGTCCGCCAAGGCGAGTGAGAGCTTTTCCGCTCCGTTCTCTCCATCCGTGCCCATCCGCGTTATCAGCGATGGTCTTTGACGGAAAGAATTGGCGACTTGTTCGTGGCCGTACGGCCTACGGCCTAACCGGCGGCTCCGCTTGTGGCTCCCGGCCAGTGCTGCCACCAAGCTTGGAAGATTTCCCATTGGCGCCGCGCGTATTCGCGCTGGCTTGGACTTAACGTGTCCGCTGGATGCACGGACCGCTCGTAACCCACGGCAAACGCACAACCCAAAATCAAAACGACATCATCCGACTGAATCTGATCCATCCTGATCTCTCCATGCATGTGATCCCGACAACAGATTCGGAAAGCAAAAGATTTGCCAAAAACAAAACTACCGCGCCAGCCCAGATCACCCAGAGCGCGCGTTTGCCCTGGGACAAGGGCCTGGTCGCAAAACTCGCCGTTTCGCATGGACCATCGGCTTCACCTACCTCAGTCCCGCTGGCCATTGTTAGCGGACACAATCGTCAGGAATTGCGTTCGGGGCCACTTCACCACTTGCGATTCGGGCAACTAGGCCTTAGCGAATTCCCCTCGATCCGCCCTTCCAGACGGTTCGTGCGGTTATTCCATCGTTCACGGTGCCCCAAAGAACGCTCGGGAGATCGATATCGGCTTTCGCAAGGAGTTTTCGGGTGGTAGCTTCCATGACATTGAGAGGCCTTTCGCAGTGATCCGAGCTCGCGACGTGGTTGGTGCATGGCGGAGATCCCGGGACACTCGGCTCTTGATGGGTTGGAGCCACGCCGATGAATTCCGAGCACGACAATTCCAGGTTCTCGACGCCAGGTAACGGTTCACCCAATGAATTGCCGCCGGCAGAGCTGGCTACCACGGCAGGCTCCGCGTTGCCGGCCGATACTACGCCCCCAATGGCGGCGCCGGAAGAATCGCCGCCGACCGTGTCGGGGCTGCCACCACTTGCCGCCGCTGCGCCGGTCGTCGCCATGCCTCCCCCAGCCGACGACTCGCCTTCCGAGACCGAAACCAGCGTGTTCAGCAAAGGCGATTCGCAACTGGACCCGCCGTTCAGGACTAACCCGCCAGCCGCGACCGGTTGTGCGGACGCAAGCCCGCTCGGTGGGGTCGCTCCGCCCGTCGCCCCGCCCGTCGCCCCGCCAGTGCCCGACGCGCCGGCAACGCCCGCCAGTCCCGCTCCCGCGCTCCGAGCGCCGTTACGGGCGCTATCAGAAGCGCCGTCAAAAGCGCCGTCCACACCCGCGGCGCCATCGATTCCTGACAAGATCGGCCGGTTCGACATCGTCCGGCTGCTCGGTAAAGGCGGGTATGGCGAAGTCTACCTCGGACGCGACTCGACCCTGCGACGGCATGTCGCGCTGAAAATCCCCAACTGGGAGTACGCGAACTCCGCCGAGT
>CAIXSC010000710.1 GCA_903921945.1 uncultured Planctomycetaceae bacterium | reverse complement strand
ATGCTTGAACTGACTCCCCACATGCGCCTGCTGGTCTGCGTCGAGCCGATCGACTTCCGCAAAGGCATCGATGGCTTGGTCCGGATCTGCCGCGAAACGCTGGCGGAAGATCCATTCCGAGGAACTGTGTTCGTGTTCCGCAATCGGAGAGCGACCGCGGTCAAGGTGCTGGCCTACGACGGCCAAGATTTCTGTCTCTGTCAAAAACGGCTGTCGACTGGGTAGTTTGGCTGGTGGCCCGAAGGTGGCCCCGGCTAGGCACTCGCCGCGCACGAACTGCACCTGCTGCTATCAGCTGGTGACGCGCGGGGCGTGAACGCGCCCGCTGACTGGCGTCCGCTCGCCGCGGCAAAGTAGCACTGCGCTAGCCCAGATTACCCAGAGTGCGCGTTGCCGTGGGACAGTACAAGGACGCGACCGGCCGGCTGCGCCGTCAGCCGTTGGCGATTGACAAAGCCGCGGCCCAGGCGATGCTCAATGAAATCGTCCGCAACGTCGAGCGCGAGAAGGCCGGTCTGATCGACCCCACGGATGCGCAGCGGAATTTGAAGCGAAGAGCGTGGGCACGTTCCAGGCGAGCGTCGGGCTCCAGAGCCGCCGTTTGTCGCGACTGGGGCGGAAGTTACGGCGTCAAAGGGGTGCACCGCATGACATTAGCGCCGACCGCGTCACGAGTTACGCGGTGGATTAGAAAAGTATCCCCGACAGGGGTCGAACCTGTAACCTTCGGCTTCGGAGGCCGACGCTCTATCCAATTGAGCTACGGGGACACGCCTGGACTGGGGGAAGGGCGAAAGCCTTGCCTGACCATCCGGTTTAAGCCGGCGGATTATGGCGCCATCGAGCGGGCGTCGCAAGTGACCTTGGTATCGCTTCGCAGATCGACTTGCGGTTGGGTTGCACTCCAGCTTATCCTATTGCCGATCAAGACATTGATGTGGCCACCACCTGATTGTCGCCTCGTCCATGCCGGCTCATGGAGAATTCCACCATGTCCCTTCATTCAATCCGCCGTCTCGTTCCGCTCGGCCGCCGCTCTGTCCAACCGCGAATTCGCCAATCGCACGCTTTCCAGCCGCGTCCGCTCCGTTGGCTCGTCGGTCGACTCGAACGGCTCGACGATCGTCTGCCGCTCGCCGCCGACTTCGAACACTTCAAGGTCCTGATGGCTTTGGACGTGTCCGGCGATGGCTCCGTGACCCCGGTCGACGCCCTGCAAATCATCAATCAGCTCAACAACAGTGGTTCTGGCCCCGTTCGCGGCAATCGGCTGGCCAGTGGCGAGTTCGCTGGCCGATCGAGCATGGCTCCTGCCCGATTCGACACCAACAGCGATCAGACACTGTCGCCTGTCGACGCGTTGGGGATCATCAATCGCCTCAACAACCACGGTCCGGAAACCATGTCGGTCCAAGGTTTCCTCGGCGACTCGCTCGACGCTCTCGCTCCCGAGCAGCAGTTTGCGATCGACTCGCTTTTCCACAGCCTCAATTCGTTGCGTGTTCGGAGCGACATTTTGCCCGAACAGGTCATGGACGCGGTCGCTCGGGTTCGAGACCTGATAGACCAAGTCACCGTGCCGTCGGCCGAGCAACTGGCTGTCGTCAAGGATGCGTTTTTCGCTTCGATCGAAGATGGCGAACTGTCCGCCACGGACATCGACAATGTCCAAGAGCAAGTCCGCCAACTGATCCTGTCCTTGAATGTGCCGCAGGCCGAAATCGACTCGTTGGTCGCCGACTTGACCGCGATGTACTACCAAATCGAGCTCAACGACGCCGACTTGGATACGCTGTTGGTCAACGTCGAGACGCTCGTCAACGCGTTCGTCCCCAACACGCTCGACTTGCCTTCGGTCAGCCAACTTCGCCAGTTCGCGGACGAGTACGTTGGGCAACTCCCCGAGTTGCTCGCCAATGCGGGAAACTTCACGAATCTGGATTGGCTCGCGAATCTGCAATTGCCCGCGAACCTGAATCTGCCGGCTGGTTTTGAACTGCCGGCGACTCTCCAACTGCCCGGCGGTCTCCAGCTTCCCGCCAATCTAGGCATGCTCGCGAACCTCGCGCTGTCCTCCAACTTGGGACTGCTCGGTAATGTCCAACTGCCTGCCAATCTCGCTTGGGTCGCCAATGTCAGCTGGTTGAACGGTTTACTGTTCGGCACACCTGGGCCCAATCCGGTTGCTGATTCCGGTCCTTCCACCGATCCGGGCACCGATGCAGGCACCGATGCAGGCACCGATGCAGGCACCGGGTCGAGCGGCGATTCGGTCGTCGACCCCGTCGTGGAGCCAGGCACAGATGCAGGCTCAGGTTCAGGCACCGATCCGGTGGTGGATAGCGGTACCGACCCGGCTGAAAATCCGGTGACACCGCCGGTGGTGCCTCCGGTCGTGCCGCCAGTGACACCGCCGGTTTTGGATCCGATTGTCGATCTGATTACGAGTCTCGGTCCCAATCCGCTCAGCAATCCGGCCGCGTTGAAACTGGTCGCGATTAGGCTGTTGGATACCTACTCGACCGAGCAACTGTTGGTGATGCTGCAGTCGCCCGTGTTGCGAGCTCAGGTGCCGATGCTCGCGTCGTTCAGTCCGGCGATGGCGTTGTCAATGCTGCAGAACTTCGCTCGCATGTAGGTTGGAAAGTTCCACGGCGTTCACGATGTTCGCAGGCGATTTACCTGCGAGGCGTTCCAGGACTTGCTGGACGGCTCGTGTTCGCAGTTCCTGCAGCGACTCGGCGGACAGGAATGCGGCGTGCGGCGTGACGATCACTCGCGGATCGTTGTACGGTGCATGGGCAAGGTGGGGCGGTTCCGGGGTTTGCACGTCGAGCGCAGCGCCGGCTAGCCGTCCGTCGGCGAGTGCTTCGGCCAGCGCTTCGTGGTCGACGAGTCCACCGCGAGCGGTGTTGATGAGAAACGCTCCAGGTCGGAAACGCGCGAGCGATTCGCGATTGATCACGTGACGCGTGTTCTCCGTGAGTGGCAGGTGCAGCGTCACGAAATCGCTGGCGCCGAGCAGTTCATCCATCGTGACGAAGGTGACGCCGGACGATGTGTCGGCGGCCGGGCGCGGTGTGCGTGTTGTGGCGAGCACTCGGAGGCCGAACGCGGCGGCTCGCGCCGCGACTTCGCGGCCAATCCCTCCGAAGCCCAGGATGCCCACCGTGCGTCCTGCGAGGCGCCGTAGCGGCGGTCCGGAGCCGATCGCATAGCTGCCCGCCTTGGTAGCGTGGTGGAAGATGCCGAGATTGCGGCCGAGTGCCAGGATTAGGGCGAGTGTGTGTTCCGCCACTTCGATCCGGCAGTAATCCGGCACGTTGGTGACGGGAATGCTGCGGCGCGAGCAGTGCTGGACATCGATGTTGTCGAGTCCGATGCCCAGCCGCGCGATGTGGCGGCACCGGGGCGAGGCATCGATGACGGCTGGCGTGACTTTCGCCCAGCATGCCATGATCGCCGCCACGTCGTAGCTTGCCGCCATTCCCGCCAAAGTCGACTCGGCGCCATCCGGCGCCACAATCAGTTCGACGTTCTCCGCCGCCAACATCCGCCGTTCCAACTCGACATCCGGCCACGCATAATCGGTGATCAACACGCGGCAGGGTGTTCTTGTCGTGTTGGTGGTGGGCGGTTTGCTGTTCATCGATCGGTTCGCTCCAGAGAGTGTCTTTCGGATGGGCAATCTACGTTGGACTCGCGTCGTTTCGTTTCGCGGACGGCGAATTGAAGTCGCAGCACGAATGATGATCGGGCGACTGGGCGCCCTGTGTCTTGCGTGTCACTTGGCGTTTTTGGCGATGTTCGAGCTTGGGGCGGACGAGCCGCAAATGCCCGCCTCGTTGCGGCTCAACCAGATTCAAGTCATCGGCACGCACAATTCGTACCACCTTGCGCCGCCCGTCGCGCTGCGGCGTTGGATCGCGTTGGCGGGTCGAGCGGCGGGCGACGCCTTTGACTATTCACATCGGCCGTTGCCTGAACAGTTCTCGCTTTTGGGAGTGCGTCAAATCGAGCTCGATGTGTTCGCCGACCCTCAGGGCGGCCACTACAAATCGCCCACATTTTATCGCATGTTGCGGGGCGACAAGCCGGCCGCGGAGGCCGAGGCGGTCGCCGGTCCCGATCCGAATGCGGGCGGTCAATTGGAAACGCCCGGGCTGAAGGTGCTTCATGTGCAGGATGTCGACTACCTGTCGACCACGCCGACCTTCGCCGCCGCGTTGACGCTGGTGCGGGATTGGTCGCGCGCTCATCCGCGACATGTTCCAATTCTCATCCTGGTCGAACTGAAAGACGAAACGCACGGTCTGTTGCCGACGCGACCGGTGCCGTTTGATGCCGATCGGATCGACGAAGTCGATCGCGAGATCGCCCGTGTGTTTCCCCGCGACCAGGTGTTCACACCCGATGATCTGCGTGGCGAAGAGCCCTCGCTGCCGGCGGCGTTGCGGAAGCGCGGTTGGCCCACACTGGAGTCCGCGCGCGGGAAGGTGATTTTCGCGCTCGATAACGAGGATCGGATTCGCGACCGTTACTTGGCGGGGCGCGAAGCACTGCGGGGACGGTGGATGTTCGCCTCCGTGCCCGAAGATCATTCCGCGGCCGCTTGGTTCAAGGTCAATGATGCCGTCCGCGATTTCGACCGCATCCAACGTTTAGTGAAAGCCGGGTTCCTAGTGCGCACCCGAGCGGATACCGGATCGGGCGAAGCGCGGCGCAACGACGTCGTTCGCCGCGACCGGGCAATGGCCAGCGGCGCGCAATTCGTGAGCACCGACTATCCCGAGCCGCGAAAAGATTGGTCGGCATACTGCGTGCGGCTCCCCGAAGTTCCGGCCGGCGTCGCATTCCGCCGCAATCCGGTCAGTGAGTAGCGACACGGGCTGTGATCGATTGGCCGCTCGCCCGAAAGCTACTCGTTGAATTCCCATACGCTGTGATAGGCGTTGGCTGCTTGCAGGTAATCGAGCAATCGTTGATAGAAGTCGTGATGAGCCAGGGTCGCGCTGTCGCCGATGACGACAAGTTTGCGGCGGGCTCGAGTTAAAGCGACGTTCATGCGGCGCACGTCGCCGAGGAACCCGATTTCTCCGGTCGGATTCGAGCGGACCAGCGAAATGACGATCGCTTCCTTTTCACGCCCTTGAAAGCCGTCGACCGTATCGATCTCCAAGCCTTCGAATCGACCGGCGCCGATCGCGCGATCGGTGGTGGTGGACGCGAACCGTTCCCGCAGCAACCGGGCCTGCGCGGCGTACGGTGCGATGACGCCGATCTCGCGGGCGGATAGGCCGCGATCGACGAGCAATCCAACGACTCGTTGCACAACTTCGGCCTCACCCGGATTGCGCCGGCTCTCGCCGTCTGGCTCCAGTTCCTCGTCGAAGCTGGCTCCGGCGGTATCAATAAAGTGGATCGGGGTCGTGGTCCATTGATCCGCTAGGATGCCAGGCAGATCGGCGAGCAGATGGCCGGCGACTTCCTGTGCCGCCACCAGGGTCCCCTCGTAAAACTCGGCGGATGAAAATCCCATGATCGACGCATGCATGCGGTACTGGACGTCCAAGCGTCGAGAAAGCGTCTCGGAATCGGTTCGCATGAGTCGTTCGAGCAAACTAACCGCGAAGCCCTCGCGCTGCGCGTCGGGGGAAACGACCGTGGGAGGCAATTGACAGTGGTCGCCGGCCGCCACTACGCGTTCGCACCGCAGCAGTGGAATCCAGCACGCTGGTTCCGTTGTCTGGCACGCTTCGTCGATGACCGCGAGGTCGAAGTTGCGTCGCCCGAGCAGTTCGCTATCGAGCGACGTTAGGGTTGCACAGAGCACCTCGGCCGTGTCGAGCAGGTGGGCGACCGCCAGCGCTTCGAGGCGTCGCGCGTCGTTCATTAGTTGCTTGGCTTCTTCCCGCAACGCCTGTTTTTCGCCCGGCTCGGGACGGGCTCGACGCCACCGCGAGGCTTTGTCGCGCAGCGAGGTAGCTTGGCGGACGAGCTGCCTCGCTAGCCGCACATCGGCATGATTTTCCACCAGCAGGTCTAGCGTGTGCGCTCGAAGCTCGGGAAGAACGCGGGCCGGATGGCCGAGCCGCACGGCGCGGACTCCCGCCGATAACAGACGCTCGAAAAGGTTGTCGACCGCCATGTTGCTGGCGGCGCAGGCGAGCACCTTTTCCCCGCGCGCGACGGCCTGCCGGATCAATTCCACCAACGTCGTGGTTTTGCCGGTGCCCGGCGGACCGTGCAACAACGCGATATCGCCGGCCTCGAGGGCGAAACGAACCGCCGAGCGTTGGGAGGCGTCCAGCGATTCATCGAATGGCCGCCAAGCGGTGGAGGGTGAATCGGTCGACTCGTTTGCGGCCTCGGCGGGGGGCGACAGGAAGCGGGCAGGGCGATCGCCCAGTAGGACATCGCGGAGTTTGGCGAGCCGGTCGCCGGCGGCGTCGCGGGCGCGTTCGAGCGCTTGGCGTTGGCGTTGCCGGGCGACTTCGTCGTTGGCCAGATCGAGTCGAAACAGAGGGCGTTCGGACTGTGGCTCGGGCGGTTCGGCGAACGCGATTTCGATCGAGTCGGGGCCACGTTCGGAGACCACGCCCCGGTAGCCGGTGGCGTCCCTCTGGCCTTCTTCGGAGAGGAGCACAGGGGCGCCGGCGTTGAGACGTGTCCAGGGAAGCGGCTGGCCCATTTGGCGTTTGCCCAAACGCCAGAGGACGCGGCCCCCAAGTCCGACCGATTCGTCGCGGAGAACGAGGTTGACGAGCGAATTGCCGGACTTCTCGGCCTGTTCGCCACTGGAAGCGCGAGCCCGTCGCAGTGTTTGTTCGGCCTCGGCGCGGGCTTCGGTGTCGAGCAATCGGAGTAGCCGATCGAAAAACGGTTCGCCGCCGCGGCGAGCGTTTTGGGAGTCGCGGGCGTCCGAACGCGACTCGGTGCGTGCTAGCGCGACTCGGATAGGCTGGGTGCCGATGGTGGCGCCATCGAGCAGTTTAATGAGCCGGGCGGCGGCGCTGGCGGGAACGGCGGCGGTCGCCGCGCGGCCCTGGACCGTCACCGCGCCGATCTGGTTACCGGGCAACTCGCCGACCTGTTCGATCAAACGTACAATCGTGCCCTTCATGGTGCGGGGCGGTAGGGCATCGAACTGCAGTAGAACCTGATTCATGTGCGGCGGCGGGGGGAACGGCGATGAAGATTGACCGGATTGAACTGTACCACGTCGCGATGCCATTGATATACCCATGGCGCACCGCGTACGGCGAGGACGCGGCGATCCACGCGCTGTTGTGCCGGCTGTCGAGCGGTTCGTGCGATGCTTGGGGCGAAAGTGCTCCGTTCGCCGCTCCGTGCTACAGTCCGGAATGGGCGGGCGGCGTATTTGCCGTCGCGCGCGATTGGCTCGCGCCCGCCGTGATCGGCGCCGATCCGCGCACCGGTGACGAGCTGCAAGCGCGGATGGGACTTTTCAAGGGGAACCCGTTCGCGAAAGCGGCCTTCGACACCGCATGGTGGGCGTTGCATAGCCGCATCGAAAACGTGCCGCTCCACGTGGCGCTCGGCGCCGTTCGCGGTGAAGTGCCCGTGGGAGCCGATTTTGGCGTAATGGACCGGTTGGAGGATTTGATGGAACCGGTCGCGGCGGCCGTTGCGGCCGGCTTTCCCCGCATCAAATTGAAGTTCCGGCCAGGATGGGACCTGCCGATGCTGGAAGCGATCCGCCGCGCGCATCCCACGCACCCGTTTCATATCGACTGCAACAGCGGCTACCGACTCCGCGATATCGATCTGTTCCGCGCCGTGGACGAGTTCCGCTTGGAAATGATCGAGCAGCCGCTGCAACACGATGATCTGCTGGACCACGCCGAATTGCAGCGGTCGATCCGCACGGCCGTCTGTCTGGACGAGAGCATCACGACGGTGCGGCAAGTCGAACAAGCGCTGGCCATCGGCTCATGCCGCTACGTCAACGTCAAACCCGGTCGTGTCGGCGGATTGACGAACGCATTGAAGATCCACGAGCGCTGCCGCGGGGCGGGAGTGCCATGCTGGGTCGGCGGAATGCTGGAGAGCGCCGTGGGCTCCGCGCACTGTGCCGCGCTGGCGATGCTCGATAACTTCACTTACCCGGCGGACATCTTCCCGAGCAGCCGTTTCTACCACCAGGATCTCGCCGACCCGCCACTCGAACTGGTCAAGTCGGCGGCTGGAGTGCCAAGCGTCCGCGCATTCCAGGAATTGCCAGATCCAGTCCCCGAACGGCTGGCGAAAGCGACGGTCCAACGGGCGTCCTTCGGGTAACATGTCGAGCCTTCCACGATAGAATTCCTGCGGAAAGTGGAATAGAGTCGAGCGATTCGACACGAGTAGCTTTAAGCCCCTTACGATTTGGTTATCCATGTCTATCCAGTTTCGTTGTCCCAATTGCCAAACCACCATGCGGACGCCTGATGGCACCGCAGGCCGGCAAGCGCGTTGCCCGAGTTGCAGTACGGTCGTAACCATTCCAGCCGCCTCGACGGAACCGGAATCACGCGGTTCGTCGGCGCCGAATGTCGGTACCGGTTCTGCGCCGCAAGCGGGTGCAGCACCGCAACCGCGACCAGCGCCGCAGCTTGGTCCGGCACCGCAACTTGGGCCAGCGCCGCAGCTTGGGCCAGGGCCGCAGCTTGGTCCGGTACCGTTTCCGGGGCCGGCAACTGGGCCGGTGATGAATCCTTACGCGGCGCCCGCAAACACGTATGGCCCGACTGGCGGCGGCTACGGAGTGCCGTATGGTCCACCGCTGACCCGCGAGCAATCGCTCGCCAAGCTCAAGGGGCCGGCGATTGGTCTCATTGTGTGTAACGTGATTAGTATGATTTACGCGGCAGTCAACGCGGTCGGACTCTTGGTGAGCCTCACGAATGGGGGTGTGCAGTTTCCGGCCGATCCGGCGGAACGAGCCGGCTTCATGGTCGGAATGATCGTCACCCCGATCGTGCTGGGAATCGCGCCATTGATCTCCCTGATCGGCTCGATACAAATGCTTCGCGGAAAGAGCCGCGGAATGTCGATGACGGGTGCAATCACGGGCATGTTGCCCTGCTCGGCCTGCTGCCTCGGCAATATCGGCTTCGGCATTTGGGCGCTGGTGGTTCTGAACCAGCCAGACGTGAAACAGGCGATGAGTTAGCGTTTAAGTCGCCGGGGCTTGGTCCAGCGTGGTCCGGGACGCCTCGGCAGGGACTGCCGACAGTCCAGTAGATTGTCATGTCCGAGCTGCCATTGCAAACTGGCGATGGCAGACGACGCGTTCGACAAGCTCGCGACGGACAAGATGTCCGTCGTACGAAGTGGTTGGCCGCGATCGAAGTGGCTGGCTCGTTGT
>CAIXSC010000709.1 GCA_903921945.1 uncultured Planctomycetaceae bacterium | reverse complement strand
TGCGGGTTGCGGGTTGCGGATTGCGGATTGCGGGTTGCGGGTTGCGGATTGCGGATTGCGGGTTGCGGGTTGCGGATTGCGGATTGCGGATTGCGGGTTGCGGGTTGCGGGTTTTTCGCGGGGGAGTTTATCGAGCGTGGAGATTGGGTTTTTCAAAGAGTTGGCGAGCCTTAGGTTTCTCGGTTTCCGAGAGTCTGGCGTGGGGAGGATGTCGGTCGCTTGCGAGGAGGCTTCGGTTAACCGCCAGCGGATGGGGCGGGCGACGTGGCCGGCGATGGCTCGGCCAACAGCGCGAGGTATTCCGGTTCGAAGAAACGGAGGGTGCTGAGGACCGGGTTGGGAGCGCTTTGGCCGAGGCCGCAGAGGCTGGTGCGGCGGACCATTTCGCACAGGTAGCGTAGCGTGGCGAGGTCGCGTTGCGTCCCCTCATGACGGCAGAAGCGGGTGAGCATCTCTTCCATCATGTGTGTGCCGACGCGGCACGGCACGCATTTGCCGCAGGACTCGCATTGGCAAAACTCCATGAAGTAGCGGGCGACGTCAACCATGTTTTGCGTGTCGTCAATCACGATCATGCCACCCGAGCCCATGATCGAGCCAACGGAGGCGAGCGATTCGTATTCAACCGGCAAATCGAGATGTTGCTCGGGGATGCAGCCGCCGGAAGGACCGCCCGTCTGGACGGCCTTGAATCGCCGTCCGTCCGGCAATCCGCCGCCGATATCGAAAATGATTTCCCGCAGCGGGATACCCATCGGCACTTCAATGATGCCGCCATTGACGATCTTGCCCGCGAGCGCGAACACCTTGGTGCCCGTGCTCTTCGGTGTTCCGATCCCGGCGTACCACGCGCCGCCGTTTCTCAGGATGGCGGGAATGTTGGCGAATGTCTCGACGTTGTTGATCAGCGTCGGGCAGCCGAACAGCCCGTGATTCGCAGGGTAGGGAGGCCGGGGCCGGGGTACTCCCCGCTTGCCCTCGATCGACGCCAGGAGCGCCGTCTCTTCGCCGCACACGAACGCGCCGCCACCCATCCGCAGCTCGATTTCAAAACTGAAGTCGGCGTCGCCGATGCGGCGTCCCAGCAGTCCCGACTTCATCGCTTGGCGAATCGCCACCTCGAGACGCTTGATCGCCAGTGGATATTCGGCCCGCACGTAGATGTAACCATGGTCGGCGCCGACCGCGAAAGCGGCGATCGCCATCCCCTCCAAGACCCGATGAGGATCGCTTTCGAGCACGGCGCGGTCCATGAACGCGCCCGGATCGCCTTCGTCCGCGTTGCACACGACATACTTTTTGGGCCCGACCGCTTTCGCGACCGTGCTCCATTTCAGCCCGGTCGGATAGCCGGCTCCGCCACGGCCACGCAAGCCGCTGGTCATCACCTCGCGAACCACATCGGCCGGCTCGCGTTCACCCAGCACATCCAGCAGGGCGCGATAGCCGCTGCAGGCAATGTATTCCTCGATTCGCTCGGGATCGATCCGCCCGCTGTTCTCCAGCACGATCTTTCGCTGCCGAGCGAAGAATGGAGCCTCGGTGGGAATCTCCACTGCTGACGATACGAAATGCTTGGAAGCTGGCGCACTGTCCCCGGTCGACGCCCTATCCGCGGTCGACGGACCATTCGCGGTCGACGAACTATCCTCGCTCGGTGAACCATCCGCGCTTGGTGCACGGCGAGTGGCGGGCGAAGCGGACTCGGGGGCGGGTGAGAATGTGGAACAGGTGGGGCCGCTGAAGGCCGTTTCACCCACGACAGCGGCCAACACCGCTGGCGCATCGGCAGGCGACAAATTGCCAAACAGTCGACCGGCCGGATCGGAAGCGACGCATGGACCGCTCGCGCATGGTCCCAGGCAGCCGACGCTTCGCACGCGGCATCGCTCTCCCAACGCCAGTTCAGCCACGGCCGCTCGCAACGCCTGATGGACATTTTCGGCGCCGGCCGACTGGCATCCGGCCGAGAGGCAAACATTCACCGCGAAGGGAACGCGAGCCTTTTCGGCGAGTTCCGCAGCGGCAATCCGTTCCAAGTCATCATGATTCATGGCGCCATCCGTCCACGAGTTCCTTGAGCCGGCCCGCCGTGACCTTCGGCAGGACTTCGCCGTCGACCACCGCTACCGGAGCCACTCCGCACGAGCCAACGCAGCGAGCCGTGAGCAGCGAAACGACGCCGTCGGCGGATGTCTCCCCCTCCCGCACGCCCGCTTGCCGCGAGAATTCCTCCAACAGTTTGCTCGCGTTTCGAATGTAGCAAGCGGTTCCGGTGCAGACGACACACGTGTGTTTGCCCGGCGGCTTGAGGGTGAAGAAGTGGTAAAATGTGACGACGCCGTACGCCGCGCTCAGTGGAACCCGAAGCGACTGGGAGACGAATCGCAGTGCGACCTCGTCGACGTACCCGAAGCTAGCCTGCACCGCGTGCAACGTCTCGATCAAGCCGTTCCGCTTGTAGCCGTTGCGGCGCATCGCCGCTTCGACCAGCCGCCAGCGCTTGTCGGATGACGGCGCTGGCGGACGTCCCGCCGTGACTTTCGTGGCCGCGTTCATCGCTCCCTCGCTGCGTCTGCTGAAGTTTTCCGTCCGCCGTCGCGCCCACGGCCGTCCATTGGGGCTGTTGGCACTTCGCGGACATCCTCTCGGAGATCGGGATGGCCCAAGCAGCCATTCCCCCGAGTAGCTCGCGAGCCGGTCGGCCCTCGAGCCGGTCCGCGGATTGGCCGGCCAGCCAAGGAGTCGGTCGAAGTGAGGCACACCGATTGGATTAGCGTAGCAGCAAATCAGGTGCCACGACGAGTGTCTTGAGGGCCGCATTATCGGTTCGAGGATCGCAGCCGGAAGCGAGCGTTTCGAAGCCCGGCGGAGCGCGCACATGTGACCAGTTGCGATCTAGTGTGTGCGGATTGGCGCGCATGCGGGCGTCCTCGATGGCGATCCGGTTGATAGGGCGGGATATCGCGGGTCCGCACGTTGGATGACCTGCCAAGGCCATCGGTTCGATTCCATCGGGCGACAGGATGGGTTCCCGGTTGGTAAACTTTGGGCGTCCGCTATTGTTTCGATCTTGAAGTAGGAGCTCCCCATGTCCCGAATGGTGATAGTTCCGCCGCCGGGCGGTTTGCGGCCAGACGGCACATTCGCGGGTGGCTGGTGGCATGAAGACGCCGAGCATGGCCGCATTGTGTGCGACCTGTGTCCCCGGGAGTGTCATCTGAAGCCAGGAGATCGCGGTTTTTGTTTTGTGCGCCAGAATGTCGACAACGAGATGGTGTTGACGACCTATGGCCGCAGCACCGGTTTCTGCATCGATCCGATTGAAAAGAAGCCGTTGAACCATTTCTTTCCCGGTACGAGCGTGCTGTCGTTCGGGACGGCTGGGTGCAACCTCGGCTGCAAGTTCTGTCAGAACTGGGATATCTCCAAGTCGCGTGAAGTCGAGCGACTGAGTCAACTTGCGACGCCCGACGCGATTGTCGCGGCGGCGAAGAGGTACGACTGCCGCAGCGTGGCGTTCACCTACAACGATCCGGTGGTGTGGGCCGAGTACGCGATCGACACGGCGCGGGCCTGCCGCGACGCGGGGATCGCCACAGTCGCCGTGACCGCTGGTTACATTTCGCCAGCCGCTCGCGAGCCGTTCTTCGAGTTCATGGATGCGGCGAACGTCGATCTCAAAGGCTTCACCGAAGAGTTCTACTACAAGATCACTTACTCGCATCTCCAGCCGGTGCTGGACACGATCGAATGGTTGCGGCGACACACGGGTGTCTGGGTCGAACTGACCAACCTTGTGATCCCGCGAACGAACGATGCGCCCGACGAACTGCGGCAGCTTTGCCGTTGGGTGGTGGACCATTGTGGCGACGAGACGCCCGTGCATTTTTCGGCCTTCCATCCTGATTTTCGCATGCGCGATCTGCCACCCACGCCGCTCGCGACGTTGATCGAGGCCCATCAGATCGCGCGTGGAGAAGGGCTCAAGTACGTTTATGTGGGCAATGTCAATGACGTGGCTCGCCAGAGCACTTACTGTCCGCAGTGCGGCGAATTGCTCATCGAGCGAAACTGGTACGACCTCGGCGCGTATACGCTGAAGGGCGACCAATGTGGAAAGTGCGGCCACCGCGTCGCGGGTCATTTTGCGGACCGTCCCGGCACGTGGGGACGCCGTCGTCAGCCGGTCGATATGGCGCCCTTCGCCAACACGAAAGCCGTTCCGTCTAGTAACTCGGTTCCCAAACAGCCCACGCTTGTCACGCTCGGAGGTTCGATGAATTCGCCAACTGTGAATCCACCGTCAGGATCGGGGGCTGCGGAATCGGGGCCATGGTTGACCGCGACTCAAGAGCGGGCGCTGCTGGCGGCGGCCAATGCGACGGTCGCCCGAGCGCTCGCGGGACTCGCGACGCGTCTCGACGACACGATGCTCGCAGGGGCGGCGGGAACGCCCGTCATGGGGGCGTTTGTCACGTTAAAACGGCAAGGCCGCTTGCGGGCCTGCTGCGGCGCGTTAGGCGCGACCATGCGACTGTCCGACGCGCTGGTCCAGGCGGCGGTGCGGACGGCGACGGAGGACACTCGGTTGCCAACCATCTCGCCGACCGAGTTGCCGTTCCTCTCCGTGGATGTCAATTTGTTGCATAGTTTTCGGCGTGTCGAGGCGCGCGGGCGGGACCGTTTATCGCGAGTGGAAGTGGGGCGTCACGGGTTGCGAATCCAACGGGGCGACCGGGCTGGCCTGTTGTTGCCGAGCGTGCCGGTGGAGAACGGCTGGGATGGCGAAACCTACCTGCGGCAAGTGTGCCGGAAGGCGGGGCTGCCGACATCGGCGTGGGAAAGCGACGATGTGGAATTGGTGACGTTTGAAAGCCGCGAATTCGGTGGCGCGTTCGACATGGGATCGTTGCCAGCCGAGGAGGCAGCCACGGCCAAGATGCGTTTCCATCGGTTCGCGATGGGCATCGAGCCTGTCGAGTTCGAACTGTTGGAGCGGCATGCGCGCACGAACGTGCTCGCGATGGTGCGTGGGGCGACGCCGAACTATTACATGCCCGGCGGTCCTGATGGCGACGTCACCGGAATGGCGTTGACCATTGCTTGGCCTGGCGTGTCCGAGCCGATCCGCGTCATGCAGTTGTCGTTGCGACCGGGCGTGCCGCTTCAGTCGTCCCTGTTCCAGCTTTGCGAAACGGTTGCCAAGCGACTGCAGGCCGCTCGGTTGGATTCGACGACGCTCAACGCGTTGTCGGTGAATTTGGCTCTGTTCACCGACCCGGCGATGCATGGTGCGGTTGATTCGCCAGACCTGAGGGGCCTCGACCCGTCACGCCGAGCGCTGGTGGTGTTCGAGCAGGGCAGGGCGGCGGTGGCGTTCGACCGCACTGCGACGCCGGAGCAACTGGCCGCGCGTCTTGGGGAGCGGCTGTTGATTCTCGATCCACCGCTTGCCGGTCTCTATAGCGTCGCGATCCAGACTCGCGTCGAGCGGTTCGAGTTTTCCACCGCGCCGGCCGGCGTGGAGGTGCGAGGAGCTCGGCGGCCGGCCGTGGCGGGCGCGTTTTACCCGGCGGACCCGCGCGAGTTGGACCGGATGGTGACCGGCTTGTTCGCCGCCAGCACGCGGTCGCCGGAGCGCTGGCCGGCGGCGATGTTGCCGCACGCGGGACTGATGTATTCCGGTCGCTTGGCGGCCGCGGTGCTCAATCGACTGGAGATTCCGGAAACGGTAGTGATCATCGGTCCGAAACACACATCGGCGGGGGTGGAATGGGCGGTGGCGCCGCAGCGCGAATGGGAACTGCCGGGAACACGTTTGCCCGGCGACCCGGAACTTGCACAGCGATTGATTGACGCGATTCCCGGCTTGCGCTGGGACGCGGCGGCACATGAACGCGAACATTCGATCGAGGTCGAATTGCCGCTGCTTGCGCGGCTCGCACCACGGACCCGAGTTGTCGGCATCGCGATTGGCGGCGGCGGTTGGAACCGCTGCCAACAGTTCGCCACAGGGCTCGCACGCGTGTTGCGGGAACTCGAACCGCGGCCGCTGCTGTTGATTTCGAGCGATATGAATCATTTCGCGCCCGACGCGGAGAATCGCCGGCTGGATGAGATCGCTCTGCGGGCGTTTGAGACCCGCGACCCGGAACGGTTGTTGCGGACGGTACGCGAACACAACATCAGCATGTGCGGCGTGTTGCCCGCCGTCATGGTGCTGGAGACGCTCCGGCAACTCGGCGGCCTGAGCGAAACCCAGCGTGTGGGATACGCGACCAGTGCGGACGTCTCGGGCGACACGTCGCGAGTTGTTGGGTACGCCGGCATGCTTGTACGTTAGACCGAATATCCCCGGGCTTTGCTGGGCTTTTCTCGGCTTCTTGGGCGTTTTGGGAACTCGGCGTGGCAGCGCGCAAGCTGGAACCGTTGGCGTCGTTGGCAGGGCGTCCGTAAAGCGTCGCCTGCCACGCTGCTTACGCTCGCGGCACGAATCGCATGCGGAGTTGGCAGTTGCTAGTTGCTAGTTGCTAGTTGCCAGTTGCTAGTTGCTAGTTGGCGGTTGGCGGTTGCCAGTTGGCAGTTGCTGGTTGCTGGTTGCTGGTTGCTGGTTGCTGGTTG